>JBBRGP010000159.1:0-6250 GCA_038224105.1 Desulfobulbales bacterium
GCCGAGGACCGCGAGCGGACCAAAGAGGATCAGGAGTATCGGCAGAAGCTCTACCGCTATCACGATGTCATCCGCCAGTGCGGCTTTAAGGTGATCAAAAAGCTCGTCAAACATTTCGTCGACGACGAGGGGATTCTCACCACCAAGGCCAATGCCGATATGGACCTGGCGATCGATGCGCTGTTGCAGGCCCGAAATCTCGACCGGGTCATCCTCCTCACCGGCGACGGCGACTTTATCCGGCTGGTCCTGGCCCTGCAGAATATGGGCTGCCGGGTCGAGGTTATCGGCTTCAAATACGTCAGCAGCGAGTTGAGGGAGGCGGCCGATCTCTTTATCTCCGGCTTTCTCATTCCCGGCCTGCTGCCGATGGGGGCGCAGGGCGGCGAAATCCGCCAGCGCGGCATCCCCATCAACTACAACCCGGATCGAGGTTTCGGGTTCATGCGCTACTATACCCTCGGACGCGGTGAGGGGTTGCTTCCCCAGTCGGTGTTTTTTCATTGCTCCAAGGCCCCGGAGGTAAATGATGCGCTTTTTCTCGATTCCTCGAATATTTTTGAATTTTCCATCGTAAAAAATCCGGACAACAACAGTCGGACCGAAGCCTGGGATATTCATGCGGTTCATGGCTGAAAACTTGCGAGCGAACGCGTTTCAGTCCCTGAAAAAACCTTGGTTGATGAGTTTCACCGGCAGGGAGGGGCTCAGCACGAGTCGGGGTGCCGGGTCTAAACCTCCGAAAATTGAGAGATGGTCATGACAACTCTGTTGGCCGCGGATATCGGCGGCACCAAGAGCGAACTGGCAATATATGACCACCGGCCCGGGGTGCCGCTCCGGCCGTTGGTCCAGAAGCGTTACAGCAACGCGCGGTTCGCCGGCATTGCGGAAATCATCACCCTCTTTCTCGACGAATACCCGATCCGGCCGCGGCGTGCCTGTATCGCTGTGGCCGGGGTGGTGGGCGGGGAGCGGGTGCGTCTGACCAATCTGCCGTGGATGATTGACCGCCGTTCCCTGGAAGAGCAGTTCGGTTTGCAACAGGTTCTGCTGATCAACGACCTGACCGCGGTCGCCGCCGCTCTCCCGCTCCTCGGCCCAGACGATCTTGCGGAACTCCAAGCGGGAGAGGTTTGCGACGGCGAGATCCGCGGGATCATCGCCCCTGGCACCGGTCTTGGCGAAGGGCTGCTGGTAGAGGTCGAAGGAAGGCTGCTTGCCCGGGGTTCCGAGGGCGGGCACTGCGATTTTGCCCCGGTTGACGACGAGCAACTGGCCCTTCTTTCGTGGATGCGTCAAAAAAACAGTCCGGTCAGCTACGAGATGCTCATCGCCGGACCGGGGATTGCACATCTCTACGATTTCTCCAGGGAGTTCCATGGTCTTTCCGAAACCGCCGCAATCGCGCTGGCCATGGCCGGGGCCGAAGATCGCACTCCGATCATCGTCGACGGGGCGGTGCGCGGTGACGGCTGTCCAGTGTGTCGGCGGGCAATGGACCTGTATCTGTCCATTCTCGGCAGTGAAGCCGGCAATCTCGCCTTAAAGCTCTATGCCCGCGGCGGTATCTATCTTGGCGGTGGAATTTTGCCGCGTCTCTTCGGCAAGGTCTCGTTTGCCGGGTTTATCCGGAGTTTTGGAAGCAAAGGGGCGATGGCCGAACTCATGGGGACCATCCCGGTGCATTTGATCACAAGACCGGATGCGGCCCTCCTCGGCGCCGCCCATTATGGCGGAACGGCCTTTGTTCGCCAATCCTCCTCCCCGGGCCGGCGATGAACGATGAGGTCGACCCGCGTCCGGCCGCCGCCGCCTTTTGTCCGGATGGCTGGACCTGCCCGATAAGGCCTCTTGGGCACGGCAATATCAACGCGACCTTCCTGGTCAGCACAGCCGCCGGCCCCTTTGTCCTGCAACGCATCAATCGCCACGTTTTCTCCGAGCCACTCCGGGTGATCGATAACTTTGCAAAAGTTGCCAGCCATCTCGCTGGAAAACAGGGCGGAGGCGGGGAATGGTTGCGCACCGCCCGGCCGGTTCGGACTCTGGTTGGCAACCTGTGGTATCTGGACCATCGGGCCGATTACTGGCGCGGCCAGACCTATGTTGCCCACACCAGCCGCAGCACCCTCACCGGACTCCGGCAGGCCGAGCAGGTTGGGCGGACGCTGGCGACATTCCACCGGCTCGTCGCCGATCTCGATGGGAGCTGTCTTGCCGAACCGCTACCCGGTTTTCACAACCTCCCTGGGTATCTCCGGGAGTGTGACCGGCTGCAGTCGACCCTTCGCCCTGAACCAGGCGGGATGGCGGGCTACTGTCGTGCCGCAATAGCCAGGGACAGAGAGCGGGCGGTCACCCTCGAGGCCGCGAAAAACGCCGGACTCCTGACCGTTCAGCCGATCCATGGCGATCCCAAGATCGACAATTTCCTGTTCGGCGACGATGGCGAGGCCGACGGCATGATCGATCTTGATACGGTGGGGGCGGGGATAGTTCATTACGATCTGGGCGACTGTCTGCGCTCATGCTGCAACCGGGCCGGGGAGAACGAGCGGGGGGGCGGGGTGGTGGTCTTTGACCTGGCGATCTGCCGGGCGCTGCTCGAGGGGTATTTCAGCGGGTCGCCGGTGCTGTTGCCGGCCCGGCAGCGGACTTTTATCTTTGACGCAGTTCTGGCGATCTCTTTCGAACTCGGAGTCCGGTTCTTTTCCGATCACCTTAGTGGCAATACCTATTTCAAGATTGAGAGAGAGGGAGACAACCTGGTCCGGGCGGCGCGCCAGTTCCAGCTGACCGAGGATATTATCCGGCACGAGGCGGAAATCCGCCGGTTGGTCGGTATGTCAGGTGGTGGATATGCGGTGCCAGGGAGCGCTCACGCCGTCAATCCATCGGCGGCATAAAGATATTTACCGATGGAATTGGCGAGGTTGGACGGGAGATCGGCAAATTCAATGCCAATTCGAGTCTCGCTATTATCAACAGTCAAATTCCTGACAATGCCGTTAATCTTTTGTTCCTCTTTGATTCCGGGCAGGAGGCAACGGAGGATGATGGCGTCGGCAATGTCGATCTGCGGTGGAGAAAGATCCACTTTGTGTCGGATCTGACAGAGAGCTCCGGTCATGGTCAGATCGATCAGGGTGCCGTACAGCTCAGGTTCCTCGGCCATGTGAAAGGTGCAGGGAATAAAGATCGCGCTTCGTTTCGACTCGCGCAGCTCGTGATAGTGAATAACCACGGGGTATTCAAAAAAGAGCAGCTGAAAGGGCGATTCGATGGTTTTCAACAGCATCGCCTTGAACATCCACACCCGGCCCTTTTGCACGTATTTGATGATGACCCTCTGTTCGAGGCTGAGCTTTTCTTCGAGGTTGGCAAATGGCTGGGGGTTGGTGACGATCAGGTAATGGTCCGGCAGCATTCCGACCATGGTGCTTTCGAACCGGGTGTCGAGGTGGGGAAACTCCAGTTTGACCCGCGAACCGATCTCCAGGGGGATGCGCTTTCCCAGCGTCGACAGGTGTTTCAAGGGCAGCTGGTGGTCCTTGACGGGCGCTGCGCCCGCATGTTCTCTTTCGCTTCGCAAGCGAAAGGCCTCCATGATGATCGAAATGAGCGGCTTATTGATCTGCCTTTTCCGCTGACCGTTGAAATATTTGAGATGGACGATGCTCTCCTGCCAGGACAGAATGAGATGGGCCGCTTCCTCACCGGTGAAGTTTTTCGTTTCCGCGCCGATCAGCAGCCCGTTCTGAATGTAGAGCAGGCCGGTGTCGTTTTTCTGGTGGACCTGGAGGGTACAGGTCTTTTCCTCGCTTTCGAGCATCTGCAGAAAACTGTGGATGGGGATGCCCTTGACCGTGCCGCTGGTATCGGTGTCGAGCAGGTCCGCGGCATATTGGAGGAGTTCTGCGGCAGGTACCGGTTTTTCCAGACAGTGACTCGCCCCCCTTTTGAGGGCCTCTTCGGGCGGGGTGCCCCGCGCGGTTGACAAGGCGATACAGGGGACATAGGGAAAGGTGTGGGTGAGCAGGGAAAAACCTTCAAGGGTGTCGGTTTTCGGCAGGGCCAGATCGCAGACGACCAGATCGACATGGTGCTGGGACATGATGCTGATGGCGGCCTTTTCCTCTTTTGCCGTCAGAATATTGATCTCCTTTTGCCACTGCTCGAAGAGGCTGACCATGGCTGCCAGTTCCACCGCTTCATTTTCAATGATGACAACTGTTTTCATCGATGATTTGGGGTTGACGTTGAGGCCCCGCGGCAAGCGGGAATCCCGATGGTTCCGGGAGAATCGCCAGTGCGGGGCAAGGCTTCATCCGCCGCATCGTTCTTCCAGTATGCAGAAAAATGAGGAAAAAGCAAATAAGATCGGTATTTCCTCAGTCGGGGATCGCGGCCCGTCCGTATGGTGAAAATTTCTCTGGTATCCGCCGGGTGACAATGCTATACAGCCAGGGCGGCGGCCACCGGTTCGAGGTTCCGCGTCGCTCCGTTACTCCTGATCTTCCTGGGTATTCTCCGGCACCTGACCCACGCCCATTAACCACTCCATTAAAAGAACTCATTATGGCGACGAACACAGTCTATACCCTGCTTGCCCGTTCCTCCGAATGCGCGGCGAGAAGGGGCGAAGTCAGGACCAGGCGGGGTGTTATCCAGACGCCGGTCTTCATGCCGGTCGGGACGCAGGGCACGGTCAAGGCGGTGACCCCGGAAAACCTCCTGGCTATGAACGCCGAGATCATCCTCGGCAATACCTATCACCTCTTCATCCGGCCGGGGCATGAGCTCATCGAGAGGTTCGGCGGCCTCCATGCTTTTATGAACTGGCCGGGGTCGATCCTGACCGACAGCGGTGGCTTTCAGATTTTCAGTCTCAAGGAACTGGCGACCATAAGCGAAGCGGGGGCGGCCTTTAAGTCGCATCTCGACGGTGCCAAACTGTTTCTCAGTCCCGAGGATGCGATAGCGGTACAGCAGGCCCTCGGTTCGGACATCATGATGTGTCTCGACACCTGTATTGCTTTTCCGGCGACCCGGGACGAGACCATCAAGGCGACGGCGCTGACCACCCGCTGGGCCGAACGCTGCCGGCAGGCCCATACCAGAAGGGAGCGGCTGCTGTTCGGAATCGTCCAGGGCGGGATGTATCCGGAGTTGCGCCGGGAGCATGCCGCGGCTCTGGTCGATATTGGTTTTGACGGCTATGCCATCGGCGGGCTGAGCGTCGGGGAGGAAAAGGAGCGTATGCACGCCATGACCGAGGCGACGGTGCCGGCCCTTCCCGTCGATTACCCGGTGTATCTGATGGGCGTCGGAACCCCCGCCGATCTGGTCGAGGGGGTATGGCGCGGCGTCGACATGTTCGATTGCGTGATGCCGACCAGAAATGCGCGCAACGGGTCGCTGTTCACCTCGGCCGGGAAAGTGACGATCAAGAACTCCCGGTACCGCGATGATCCCCGCCCCCTTGATGAAGAGTGCCGCTGTTACACGTGCCGGAACTATTCCCGTGCCTACCTCAGCCACCTCTTCCATGCCCGGGAGATCCTCAGCTACCACCTCAATACCATCCATAACCTGCATTACTACCTGAACCTCATGGCCGATATCCGCCGGGCCATCGAGAACGACAGTTTTGCCCGGTGGCGGAAAGATTTTTATAGCAAGCTTGAGCATGAATGATTACCTTGCACCATGTTTTGAGTACCTAACCCCCCCACAAAGGGGGGTACTCTTTGTAGTCCCCGCTTGTGGGGGTGTGAAGGAAATTTCCCCGATATCGGGGGCAGGGCAGGTGTGAAAAAGCCTCTCATCGGAGTCGATTTTCGCCTATATCAGTTACATCTTCGGAGGGTTCATCATGACTGGAATTGCTTTCGCGGCCGATCCGGCTGCCGGTGTGGGAGGGATGGCTGGAGGCTTTGCCTCGTTTATCCCGCTGGTCCTTATCTTTGTAGTTTTCTATTTCCTGCTCATTCGGCCGCAGCAGAAACAGGCAAAACTGCATCAAGCCTTTCTCAACGATCTGAAGAAGGGCAGCCGGGTATTCACCAAGGGTGGACTGCACGGCGTCATCACCGGCATAAACGACAACGTTATCTCCCTGGAGATTGCCAAGGATATTATCGTCAAGGTATCCCGCGATGCCATCGGCGGTTCGCTCACCAAGGAGGGCAGTGGTGCACCGGTCAAGACTGAGACCAAAAATGCCGGGGGCTGAGGTATCAAAGGG
>JBBRGP010000160.1:0-6232 GCA_038224105.1 Desulfobulbales bacterium
CCCCGCGGGCAAGGGCATGACTCTTCCCCAGCCAGCCTTCCGGCAGAAGGTTGATCTCCTCGATCTGCAGCCGAGGGTTAGCTGCCCGCAGTCGCTCCAGTATCGCGGCCGTATCATCGATGGAACGGTCATTGACCACCAGGATTTCGAGATTGGCATAGTCCTGGGCGAGGAGCGCGAGCACCGCCTGGCCGATATTCTCCGCCTCGTTGCAGGCCGGGACGATGACCGACACCCTCGGTCCCGGAAACTTTGCAAAGCCGGTGACATCGCCGAGCCACCGCAATTTTGTCACGCCGCCGGCAAGGACCAGCAGGTAACAGCCTATGCCAGTGCAGGCGATGGCGGCCAACGATAAGCAAAGCGACATCATCACATCCTCGCGGCGAGAGTTTTTTCCCACCAAACAGAGTCTGGTACGGCTCGTTTTGCTGGAAAGATGGCGACAAAAATCTGGCAAAAATCTCCAGAGGTGGTAAATTTAATGACTCGGCAGTTTTTTCTTCCCCCTGGCAAAGCGGCACCACGAACAAGAGCAACCTCTCTTCCTCCATCCGATTCCGTACTATACCAGGAAAATGTGAATTCCTCTTCGGTGGCAAAACGTGTCTCAGCCCCAGCCCCCTGGCGAAATTCCCTGGACATCGACAGGTGTGATTACTACCCTACCCTGATATAACAGGTATAATAATCAATCGGCAGCGGAGTTCAACCGCCAACTTCGGTGCGGTCTTTGTGGCAAAGCCGCCCCGATGCCCCCTGCTCAGCCAATTCAACCAGAGGAACATTGCCTCCCGCAGTCAAGACCCGATCATGAACGTAAAAGATTACCGCGAGATTCCCTACAACTTTACCTCGGCAGACGATAAACTGATCATCAATCTGTTCTTCGGCCCCGAGGTCTGGGACGACCTGGAAGAACTGCGCAGCCAGCGGATCACCGGCCGGTCGGCCCGCCTGGTCATGCGCTTTATGGGCGATCTCTTCATTCTCAGGCGAAACCCCTTCCTTTTCCAGGAACTGATCGACTCGCCGCGGCGGCGGCAGCGCTTATTCGGCACCGCCGCCGAAGATCTGGCGATCATCGAAGAGGCGGCCCGGATCGGCAGGGTCGGTTCGGAACGAAGCGCCAAGGTCCTGCGTCTGGTCGGGATCTGCCGTGACCGGCTGGCCGCGCTGAAACAAGAGATCCACGATGCCCCGGCGGCGCGCAGCCAGATGCAGAAAAAGCTCGGGGCGGTGATCGGCAAGGAAAACGTCCGGTTCGACCCCTTCACCTTGATCAGCCACGCCACCGACGCCACTGACTGGCGGCTTTTCCTGCCGCTGGCGGTCCTCCGGCCTTCCACCGAAGAGCAGCTGCCGGAGCTGATGCAGGCGGTTTCTGAGCTGGGGCTGAAAATCATCCCCCGTGGCGGCGGCACCGGCCTTACCGGCGGCAGCGTGCCGGTGACCAACAACTGCGTGATCTTCAACACCGAGAAGCTGACCACCATCCACGACATCGTCGAGCGGGACTTTCCCCATCTCGGGCCGGGCTTCAAAGTCCCGGTACTGAAGGTCGAGGCCGGGGTCGTCACCTCCGACGCCATGGCCTGCGCCACCCGGCATAACCTGGTCTTCGCCACCGACCCGACCAGCGCCTGGGCCTCGACCATCGGCGGCAATATCGCCGAAAATGCCGGCGGCAAGACCGCAGTGCTGTGGGGGACGGCCATCGACAATATCCTTGCCTACACCATCGCCATGCCCGGCAAGGGGTTGTTGACCGTCCGCCGGGTCGGCCACCCGCTGCGCAAGATCCTGCCCGACGATACCGTCCATTTCCAGGTCCTCGACCGAAACGGCCGGGTGCTCCGCGAGGTCCAGCTGGCCGGCACCGAAATCCGCAAAAAAGGGTTGTGGAAGGACATTACCAACAAGGCCCTGAAAGGGTTGCCCGGTTTTCAGAAAGAGGGCACCGACGGAGTCATCACCTCGGGGGAATTCGTCCTTTACCGCGCCTACGAGAAGAAGATCACCTTCTGCCTGGAATTCTACGGCAAGGATATGGACGAGGCCAGCCGGGTCATCGTCAAGATCTCCGAAGAGTTCGTTAACAAAGGGGAAGAGGCGCTGATGGCCCTCGAGCACTTTGACGAGGAATATATCCGGGCGATTAAATACAAATTCAAGGCGGCGCGGAGCGAACACCCCAAGGCGGTGCTGCTGATCGATATGGTCGGCCACACCAGCGCTCAGGTGCTGCGCGGCAAGACTCGGCTGGAGAAGCTTCTGCTGCCCTATAAGAACACCGAGCTGTTTACCGCCCAGGACGCCGACGAGGCGACCCGTTTCTGGCGCGACCGCAAGCGGCTCGGGGCGATTGCCGCCCGCACCAACGCCTTCAAGCTGAACGAGGACATCGTCCTGCCGCTGCCGGCCCTCGCCGAATTCGCCCGCTTTGTCGACGACTATAACCGCGCCGAGGATCTCCATAATAAGGGCCGTTTCATCCACCAGGTGATCGAATATCTGAAAACCGCCGAGCCGATCGAGGACCCCGACTGGCTCGAGGCGAAGATGCCCAAAGCCAACGAACTGTGTCAGGAGGCCCTGGCGAACCTCGGCCGCCCCACCCGGCAAGCCGCAGGCCATGAGGGGTCGGTCGCGCAACTGATGACCGATCTGCTGGAACTGTTCAGCGGCTACAGCAAGGTCAGCGGCAATATTGAAGGAATCTACCGTGAGGCCCGCTCCCGGCGGATCATCATCGCCACCCATATGCACGCCGGCGACGGCAACATCCATGTCAATATCCCGGTCTTCTCCAACGACCGGGCGATGATGAAGCGGGCCGAAAAAACCGCCGAGGCAATCATGACCAAGGCCGTCGAACTGGGCGGGGTGGTGAGCGGCGAACACGGCATCGGCATCACCAAGATGAAGTTTCTCGATAAAGCACGGCTGGTCGAGCTGCAAAATTACCGCCGGGAGGTCGATCCGGCGGGCATCATGAATCCCGGGATGCTGAGCGACCCGGCGATCATCGACAAGGTCTACACCCCGTCGTTCAATTTGCTCGAGCTGGAGGCGAAGATCCTCCAGTACGGCTCGCTCGCCAAACTGTCGTCGATGATCTCCAAGTGCATCCGCTGCGGCAAGTGCATGCCGGTGTGCTGCGTCTACTATCCGGGCAGCAACATCTTCTTTCACCCCCGCAACAAGAACATGGTCATCGGTTCCTTGATCGAAGCCCTGCTCTACGACATGCAGCGCTCCCATCTGCCGCGCTTCAACCAGCTGAAAAACCTCGAAGAGATTGCCGACCACTGCACCCTGTGCCGGAAATGTCTGGCCCCCTGCCCGGTGGATATCGACACCGCCGAGGTCTCCATCCTCGAACGGGAGATTCTCACCGATCTCCGCTACAAACATACCGCGCCGGCCACCCGGATGTCCCTCTTTTACCTGAAAACACGGAACAAAACCTTCAACCGGGTCTTCCGCAAAGGGGTCGTGGAATGGGGCGGCGCCGTGCAGCGGCTGGCGGCCACCGCCTATAAATCGGCGCCGCCGGCGCTCACCGACAAAAACTGGCGACCCTTCGACATGCTGAAATCGCCGATGATGCCGGCCTCCAGGACGCCGCTCGGCGACCTGCTCCCGGCCTACACGGAACGGGAGGCACTGATGTTCCAGCCCGAGGGGCCAGTGGAGAAAACGGTGTTCTATTTCCCCGGCTGCGGGTCGGAACGGCTTTATGCCGATATCGCCGCCGCCGCCATCTATTGCCTGATCAAGACCAATACCCGGGTCATTCTGCCGCCACCCTTTCAGTGCTGCGGTTTTCCGGCCAAGGCTAACGCCAAGACCAGGCAGGCCGGAGTCATCGGCCTGCGCGATACGATCATTCTCAGCCAGATTAAGGAAATGCTCGGCCACCTGGTATTCGACAATTTTCTGGTCAGCTGCGGCACCTGCCGCGAGGCCCTGCGTGAGTTGGGTTGCGACGAGATCTTTGGCTGCGCCATCGTCGATGTCGCCCAGTTCGTCATGGACAACGGCAATGGCCGTTTCACCAACAGGCGTCCAGGCACGGTGCTGTACCACACCCCCTGCCACGACTCCCTGGACGGCGCTGGGGCCGGTCTGCTCGGCCGCCTGTACAGCGAGGTGAAAAGCGTCGCCAATTGCTGCTCCGAGGCGGGGACGCTTGCCATCTCCCGGCCGGATATCGCCCATGCCATGCTCAAGCGCAAGCGGGAATCGCTGATCGAGGCGCAGTCCGGCAACAACGCCGCGATCATCGCCACCAACTGTCCGTCCTGCCTCTCCGGCCTCGGCCGCAACCGGGATCTGGGTCTTGCGCCCCGCCATATGGCGGTGGTCCTGGCCGAGACCCTGGGAGGGGAGGAATGGCGGAGCGAGTTTGCCCGGTTGGCCGCCGGGGCGGAGAAGGTGACCTTTTGACCCACGGTTTTGCACCCAGCAGCCAGAAGCGGAAGCAGTTAACAGGAGAAGCGGCATGAAAAAGCGCACGACCCGCGAGATTGCCGATTTCGTTGGAGAATATCAGAAGAGAGAGCACCTCCATACCCATTGGGGCATTCCGATCGTCAGGTTCGCGGCGGCGGAAGATCCGCTTTTTCAACAATTAAAGGTCGCAGTCAGCCCTACCCACGCGCTTCCCGGGGATTTATTGGCAAACGTCAGGACTGTCATTTCTTTTTTCCTTCCGTTGCCAAAATCTATCACCTCAACGAACAATAAAGACCGCCTCAGTTCGCCGGAATGGGCGATCAGTTACCTTGAAACCAATGAACTGATCAAAGAACTGGGCTCGCACTTGCAAGAATTTTTCCGTAAATCCGGGGAGGAGGTGGTTACCGTTCCCGCCACCCATAACTGGATTAAGGACACATTGATCAGCAATTGGTCCCATCGCCATGTCGCGGTAATAGCCGGGCTTGGGCGATTCGGCCTCAACAATATGCTGATCACCGATGAGGGCTGCTGTGGCAGAATCGGGAGCCTGCTGACCTCAGCAGCCATCGAAGCCGACCCTCGACCCATCGAGGAGGCCTGCCTCTATAAATACAATGGCAGCTGCAAAAAATGCGTCGGTAAATGCGTCAACGAGGCTCTTTTCGAGGATTCCTTCGACAGATTCAAGTGTTATGACCAATTGCTCAAAAACGTCGAGGAACACAAGGCGGTCGGCTATGCCGATGTCTGCGGCAAGTGCCTCGCCGCCGTCCCTTGTTCCCATATCAATCCCGTCGCCTTCAAGCTCAAGACAAAAAAGGTCCAAAAATAAGCGGAAGCTGGCAACGACACATCAAAAAAGTATTGTAGAAGCCGCAAGAATTGAGACTTTTAACGGGACCACCATGTATATCCTCTATCTCCTTTATGGCCTGACCTTTTTCACCCTGGGAGTGGCGATTCTCTCAAGAGATATCAGTCTCAGTGAACTGGTATCGCCAGAATCATCCGGCTGCTTGCCGCCTTCGGGATCATTCATGGCTTTCACGAGTGGCTGGAACTGCTGAAGTTGCTTTTTCCGGAAATCACCGCTCCCGGCTTCACTTCTTTCGGCTCCAGGAAAGTAATTCAAGCTTTATGTAAAAGACGGTCCAAAAAACCTTTCTTTAGAGGCTCGGGCAAACCAAGCTGGCGGCAAATGCACGCCTCCACCTCGTGATCCGACACATCGGTTCCCTCCACGACGATCTCATCGCCGACCATTACCGCTGGTGCAACCGGCAGATCGAGTTCGAAATAGTCATCTGTTTCATATTCAGCTTTAGGTTTGGCGGTGATTTCGATTTCAACCGGATATTTTTTGCCCAACCTGGGCATAATCTGTTGGAAATGTTTTCAGGGTTTGCCGTTTGGTTCATTCAAAAAAAAGCGGACTTTGAGCATGATTGACTCCTGATGTTGTTATTTTGTTGGTACATCCAGGTGTTGCATATGCAGAAGAAACTGCTTGGCCGGCAGATAATCGACGAGGCGTAAATCTGTCCGTTCCTGTCCATCAACATCGACAAAGACTATCGTCGGCACTCCTTTAACCTCATATTTTCGCAGCAATTCTTCATGGTATGGATTACCGCCCTTCGTTACATCAACCTTCACCATAACAAATTTCTGCACCGCCAAACGGCCCAGGTCGGGTTGATGAAAAGTCACTTCTTCAAATTCCCTGCATGGCGTGCACCAGTCGGCATAGAAATCGATTATAACC
>JBBRGP010000161.1:0-6231 GCA_038224105.1 Desulfobulbales bacterium
AGCGGGGCGACGCCGCGGATGATAACTGCCTTGTCGCCGCTTACCAGCCCGCCGACCAGTGCCGCCAAAACCTCCACCGAAAATTCTTTTTCAGTCATGTTTTTCATCGGTTAATAGAGAAAATAGGGTTTTCTTGCGCGCTCGAACGCGCGCAGCTCCTCCTGCCACCCCGCTTCCAGTTCGGCAACCGTCCGGCCTTTTTCCAGTCCCTCGCGCAGTTGCCGGTCCCCGAGGAGGAGATCGAGCGGCAACCGTTTGAACTCGTATTCATAGGGCGGTTCCTTATAGCGGAAATCACCGGCATAAAGTTCCATGGTCGCCCGCAGCAGCACCAGGCTGGTCCGGTAGGGAAGGTAGCGCTGGGAGTCCGTTACATGGAGCTGGAAGCCGTGGCACGACTCGCCATGCCACTTGCCGGAGGTCGGTTGAAAGACGATCGGCCGGAGAAAACAGCCGGGCAACTCGGTTTTGCCGACCCGGCTGAGTATCGCCTCGTGGCGCCAGAAGGGGGCGCCGAAGAATTCGAAGGGCTGCGTCGTCCCCCGGCCTTCCGAGATGTTGGTGCCTTCCCAGAGCACCTGCCCCGGATAAACTAAAGCCGTTTCCGGGGTCGGCATATTCGGGGAAGGGGCGACCCAGGGAAAGCCGGTGTCACGAAACAGCATGGTGCGCTGCCAGCCCTGCATCGGCACGACCGTCAGGTCAGCCCCGATTTTAAACTCCCGGTTGATAAACCTCGCCAATTCGCCGAAGGTCAATCCGTGCCGCATCGGCAGGGGATAAAGACCGACGAAGGAGCGGCAGTCTTGGCGCAGCGGATTGCCCTCGATCTTCTCACCGCCAATCGGATTGGGGCGATCGACAACGATCACTTCCTTGCCGTATTCGGCGGCTGCCTCCAGGCAATAGGCCATGGTATAGAGGAAGGTGTAGACCCTGGTACCGACATCGACCAGATCGATGAGCAGAACATCGAGGTGGCGCAGCATCTCGGCGGTTGGCCGCCGGTGCTCGCCGTACAGGCTGAAGACCGGCAGTCCGGTGACGGGATCGGCGGTGTCCACCGATTCCACCATATTATCCTGCTTCTCCGAAAAAAAACCGTGCTGGGGCGAGAAAAGACAGGTCAAGCGCGACCCGAACTTTTTCCGCAAAGGTATCCGGCCATGGACCAGACCACGGGTGGTCGAGGCCTGATTGGAGAGATACCCCACCCTTTTTCCGGCCAGGGAACTTGATGTATCGTCGAGAAAAACCTCGAGGCCCACCTTCAGCATAATTATCCACAAAAAATTTGAAGCGAAATTTCGTAAACGAGATTGCTATCTTAACGGTGGGAACGAGAAAAGTCAAAATGAAGATGGTCCAGGGAAGGCGCGGCCGGTATTATTCGAGGCGGAGGAGTTGCCGGGACGACAGCCACCACCGGAGGGCGGGAGGGTTGCCGAAAGAAAAACCGGCAACCCTTTGATTGCGGCTCAGCGCGGCTTAGAACCGATGATAATGGACGAAATCCTCGATGGCCCGGCGCTTCGGCATCGGTGGCTCGTGATCGGGATAGCCGAGGGCGATGAGCGCCACCAGCTGAACACCGTCCGGCACCCCGAGCAACTCCTCGGCCGCTTTGTGATCAAAGGAGCCGATGATAACCGACCCCAAACCCTGTTCCCAGGCCTTCAGACAGAGGGTCTGGCTGAGGATTCCGAGGTCGTAGAGAAACCACTGTGCATATCGGGTCACCTGCACCCCTTTGTAGTATCCGGATTTTTGCGGATCGCCGCAGATTCCGAGGAGTACCGGAGCGGTCTCGGTACACTTGGTCGCGGGATTTTTGGCGGACAGCAGTCCGGCCAGTTTTTTCTTGTCCTCAGGATCCTGGACGACCACCAGTTCCCAGCATTGCAGATTTCCCCATGACGGAGCACAGCGCCCCGCATCGAAGAGCTCCTGCAGCGTTTCCTGGGCTATTGGCCGCTCCTGAAAACGCCTGATGCTCCTTCTCGTTCTGATCAGATCATCCATCTTCGCATCTCCTGACTTTTCTGGACCACGGCTTTCAGGCAAACTCGCTCAAGATCTCTCTGGCGATGATCAGCCGCTGAATTTCACTGGTTCCCTCATAGATTGTGGTGATCCGCGCGTCCCGGGCATAGCGTTCGATGGGAAACTCGCGGGTATACCCATAGCCGCCGAAGATCTGCATCGCCTCGTAGCAGGCCCGGTTGGCGGCCTCGGTGGCGAAGAGTTTGGCCATGGAGGCCGCCTTGGCGAAGGGCCGGCTCTGTTCTTTCCTGAAAGCGGCATGGAGAAGGAGCAGACGGGCCGCCTCGAGTTCCGTATACATGTCGGCGATTTTCCACTGGATGGCCTGAAATTCGCTGATTTTTCTGCCGAACTGCGACCGTTCCAGGGAATAGCGGGTGGCGCGGTCCATTGCCGCCAGGCCAATGCCGAGGGCCAGCGAACCGATGCCGATCCGGCCGCCGGCAAGCTCCGTCACCGCCGCCCGGAAGCCGCCGTTTTCCTGGCCCATCAGGGCACCGGCCGGAATCCGGCAATCCTGGAACAGCACCTCATTGGTCGGAGAGGCGTGTTGCCCCATTTTCACCTCTTTTCTGCCGATGACCAGACCGGGCGTGCCCGCCTCCACCAGAAAAAGACTGATCCCTTTGCCCTTGGCGGCAGCCTGGTCGGTGACCGCCCAGACCACGAAGACACCGGCAAAGGAACCGCTGCTGATGAAGATTTTGGCGCCGTTCAGCACCCATTCCCCGCCGTCCCGGACCGCTACGGTGGTCATCGCCGCCGGATCGGAGCCGGCTCCCGGTTCGGTGAGGGCAAAGGCCCCGGCCGGATACTCGCCGCTGCAGATCCGCGAGATGTACTTTTCTTTCTGTTCCTCGTTGCCCAGGGCCTGAATGACCTCGCCGACCATGTTATTGACCGACACCGTCACCGCCGTCGAAGCGCAGGCCCGGGCGATCTCGGTCATGGCGAGGCTGAAAGCAATGGCTCCGGCCTCCGAACCGCCGTAGGTGTCCGCGATGTTCAGGCCCATGAAGCCGAGTTCGGCGAGCTTGGCCAGATTGGTCATAAAGATCCGGCCGTCCTCGCCCCGGTCGAGGCCGGCCGCAGCCGGTTCCAGTTCGGCGGTTGCGAAGGCCCGAGCGGTATCCTGGATCAGCCGCTGTTCTTCGGTGAGATCGAAATTCATAGATTTTCCTCGGTTATCCTGCTATTTGTCCTGGAAATTCGGCGCCCGTTTTTCGAGAAAGGCACTCATCCCCTCTTTCTGATCGAGGCTGGTGAAACACTGGGCAAAGAGATCCGCTTCGTAGCCGCAGGCCCGATTCAGATCCATCTCCACGCCGTTATTGGCCGCCACCTTGCAGAGCCGTACCGCCTCGGGACCGCGCGAGGCGATCTTCAAGGCCAGAGCGCGACATTCGATCATCAGGTTTTCCGGGGCATAGACCCGGTTGACCAGGCCGATCCGGCAGGCTTCTTCGGCATCGATGATGTTGCCGGAGAAAATCAGTTCATTGGCCAGGCCTTTGCCGATCAGCCTCGGCAACCGCTGGGTGCCGCCAAAGCCGGGGATGATGCCGAGGTTGACCTCCGGCTGGCCGAACTTGGCATTGCTCGCGGCCAGACGGATATCGCAGGCCAGCGACAGTTCGCATCCGCCGCCCAGGGCGAAGCCATTGATCGCGGCAATCACCGGCTGCGGCAAATTTTCGATGGTCCGCATCACCTCATGGCCGAGGTTGCCGAAAATCTTGCCGGCGACCGGATCGAGGGCCTGCATGTACGAAATATCGGCGCCGGCGACAAAGGCCTTTTCCCCGGCCCCGGTAATGATCACCACCCGGATGGTGCGGTCGGCGGCCAGCTCCGCAAAGCACTGGCGCATCTCGAGCAGGGTCTCAAGGTTCAAGGCGTTCAGGGCCTTCGGCCGGTTGATGGTGACCGTGGCGATCGCCTCATCTTTAACAACCACTAAATTTTTCAACTCCATTATCTCCCTCCAGGATCTATCAGCTGTTCAGTTCACTTGCTTAGGCACTCTCCAGGGAAAACCTCCAGGCACAGTACCATTCATCAGGGTGGCGGTCCGGCGGACAGCCCAGGCATTCGGTGCGAATTCTCGGATCGATGGCCCTGGCAAAGTACGAATATTCGACAAGCCCCCCCGATTTGCAGGGATAATCTTCGAGCCCCTTGCGCTTTCTCGCATCCTGCACCCGGCAGCGGTTCATCTGAAAGACAAAGCTCGTCGCGGTTTCCTCGGTGATTGACTGGACGTTGATACTTTCGTACACCCGAAAACCCAGCGCTCGTTTCAAGCCGGCCAGGCCGGGACTCGCCGGCAGATCAAGAAACTCGCGAATCAGGTGGGCTTCTACCGGGGAGAATTGCGCCCAGCATGAATCGTTGCAGCGTTTAGCCTCATTCATCCCGCCGCCGTTCTCGATGGTCTGGAACCATACCCCGTCGTTGGCCAGCCAGTTTTTCGCCATCCGATCCTTCAGGGTCCGCAGTTTTTCCGGCTCCATCGCCAGGAGAAACGACGGCACGCCGTCAACCATGGTATAGCCGAACAACTCGCCCAAATGGCGGAGCTGGATAGCCAGACTCTTGTCGGCGGCAGCGCTGAGCAGCGGCAGGGCTTTTTCCATCCCCATCTGGTGTTTGGCCTCGGCAAACCAGAGGCCGTGGTGAATGATGAGGCGCTGAAAGAGATTGACGATAAAACGGGCCGTACCTTGGTGATCCAACTCGCTTGCCGTGTTCGCTGATTCGGTCATATCACACTCCGTCGTCATGCGTGGCCCTGCCCTTCCGGCAGGAGGGTTATCTGGTCCGGGAACACGCTCAGCGGCTCCAGGCCGTGGTCGGTGACCAGATGGGTGTTTTCAATGCCGACCACGCCCTTGCCGGGAAAAATTGTCTTCGGCTCAAGGGCGATGACCATCCCCGCCGCCAGCGGCAGCTGCTGTCCTCTGGCGATAAAGGGGTACTCGTCCAGTTCCAGGCCGACGCCGTGACCGGTAAAACGAATCCGTCTCTCCCCGACCCCCATGAAGTATTTCTGATAGCCTTTTTCATCGGCGAGTGCAACCATCAGTTCGTAAAGCTCGCCGGTGGCAACGCCGGGCCGCGCCTGCACCTTGATCTCCTCCTGAATGGCGAGCATCGCCGAGTGAGCCGCCTGCAGTTCGGGCGCAACCGGGCCGATCGAGAAAATCCGAGCATGATCGCAGATATAGCCGTCGAGGGCAAAGACGTAATCGACCAGAACCGGCTCCCGTACCCCGATCTTCCTGAAGCCCGCGCCCTGGCCGATTACCGAGGTGACCCCCCGCCCGCCGGTCGGCGAGGCGAGATAGCTGGGCACCGCCGCCGCGTCGCCCGACAGCAGATGCCCGTAAAATAGTTCGCTGCCCCACATCCGCATCCGGACGATGCCTTGATGACCGAGACTTCGGGCATATCCTTCCAGCTCGCCGGCCAGGGCCACTTCAGTCTTGCCGGCCACCAGCAGCTGCACCACCCGCGCCGCCACCCTATCGGCCAGCGCCGCCGCCGCCCTGATCTTGGCGATCTCATACTCCGATTTGACCGCTCGCAGCAGCCGTATGGAATCGGCAATATCGACGATCTCGGCCGCCGCGAAAATCTTGCGGTACTGAAAATAGAGGTTGGTCGGCAGGACGTCCAGTTCCATGCCCAGGACCGCCGGCGACGGGTAACCGTAGCTGGCCAGGATCTCGGGAATTTTCTTATTGCCGACGACCGAAACGATCTCCGCGAGCGGCGACTCGGCCCGGGCCCGTTCATACTCCTTGAAGATCATCAGAATCGGCGCACCCATGACCGGCACGTACAGCCAGCCCTGCTGGGAGGTGCCGCTGAAATAAAAGAGATCAGTCTTCTGGACAATCAGCGCCCCATCCCGGCCGGTTACATCAAGAGCATGTTGCAGTTTCGAGATTCTTGCAGCAAGTTCAGGAGATGGCACATTTTTATCGGTCTGTAACATACTTTCCCCGGGGCTTGGCTATGGTCTCAGGCCCCTTTTTCTCTCTCAGTATTGATAAAAGCCCTTGCCGGTTTTTCGGCCGAGCCAGCCGGCCTCGACATATTTCCGGAGCAGCGGACACGGTCGATACTTGGAGTCCTTGAAGCCGTCATTGAGGGTCTCCATGATCGCCAGGCAGGTATCGAGAC
>JBBRGP010000162.1:0-6193 GCA_038224105.1 Desulfobulbales bacterium
GTCGAGGATCGAGCAGGGAACCTTGCATTTCGTGTCAAGGAGCCTCGCCGCATCCGCCGAACACCATTCGCCGAGGGCGAGGGTACCGATACTGTTGCCGCTGTCCCTTATGTCGTCGACGGATGCCCCGGCGTCGGGAAACATCTTGTGTTCGCCGGTGAGCGGGCCGTTCAGCACCCCCGAGGTATCGGGGAACATGTTGATGCTTACCCCGATCATGGCGGCGATCTTTTTAATCTCCTCCATGTCCGAGGGCTCGACCCAGCCGGGAATGATGTTGATCTTGCCGTTCTTCTTGCCGGCTGGCTTAGCCAGGGCGGCCATGGCCTTGACCATGTTGGAAAAACCGGTGACGTGCGAACCGACATAGCTGGGGGTTTGAGCGCCGATCAGGGTCTTGCCTGCCGGCACTTTCTTTTCCTTCATCGCCTTGTCGAAGATCTGCGGCAGGTCATCGCCGATGGTCTCGGACAGGCAGGTGGTGTGGACGGCGATCACCTCCGGCTCATAAACCGTGAAGATATTGTCGATCGCCTGCAACAGATTAGCCTGCCCGCCGAAGACCGAAGCACCTTCGGTAAACGAGCTGGTGGCGGCGGAGATCGGCTCTTTGTAGTGGCGGGTCAAGGTGCTGCGATGGTAGGCGCAGCAGCCCTGGGAGCCGTGACTGTGGGGCAGGCAGCCTTTAATCCCCAGGGCGGCGTACATCGCGCCGATCGGCTGGCAGGTTTTGGCCGGGTTAATCATCAGAGCCGAGCGCTCCGTTATCTCTTTTGGTGTGTGTCGTAGTAACATGGTCGTACCTTCCTCAGCCCGATAAACGGGATTTTTTATGGAGCCGATGTGCGCTTCATCGTCGTTCTTTGCGGTTTATTCCCAAACATAGGTTGCCGAAAGTTCGGGATTCTCCTGCCAGGGTGCCTTCATGTAGCTCCAGACTTTGCTGTTTACCAGCCGGTCGATCTCGTGGTAGAAATTGACCGCCCCCTTGAAACCGGCATAAGGGCCGCCGGAGTCGTAACTGTGCAGCTGTTTCATCGGCACCCCGAGCTTCTCGATGGAATATTTTTCCTTGATGCCGGCGCAGAAGAGATCCGGCTTCATCAGCTCTACAAGCTTTTCCGCCTCATACTGGTTGAGGTCGTCGATGATCAGTGAACCTTTATCCATATTCGGGTTGAGCCCTTCGTAGTCCTTGAAGGTCAGCCCTTCAGCGCTAAGAGCGGCCATTTCCGCCTCAGTTTTTCGAGGGTTATAGAGCAGGGGGTCCGGTTCTACTTCGATCTCCTCGATGTTTCTGCTGTCGGCGTCGACCTTCAGGGTCGGAATGACGTGGCGGCCTTCGTAGTCGTCGCGATGGCCGAATTCGTAGCCGGCCGACAGGGTTTTAATCCCGAGTTCGTTGAACAGTTCCTGATAATGATGGGCCCGGGAGCCGCCGACGAAAAGCATTGCGGTCTTGCCCTTGGTCCGGGGGTACACCTCGCGCAGCGCCGCCTGGACCTCCGGCATCTCCTCGGCGATCACCGCCTCGACCCGGTTCATCAGTTCCTGCTCGCCGAAGTATTTGGCGATTTTGCGGAGCGACTTGGCGGTGGCCTCGGCGCCGATGAAGTTCACCTTGATCCACGGGATGCCGTATTTCGTTTCCAGCATGTCGGCCACGTAGTTGATGGAGCGGTGGCACATGACGCAGCTCAGATCCGCCTGGTTGGCGGAGGCGAATTTGTCGTAGGTGGCGTTGCCGGAAAAGGTCGAGATGTTCTTGATCCCGCATTTTTCGAGGAACCGGTCGATTTCGAAACCGTCGCCGCCGATATTGTATTCGCCCAGCAGGTTGATTTTATACTTGTCAGTTTTTTCCGTTTCGCTTTTACCGACGACATGGGTGAACACCTGGTTGTTGGCGATATGGTGGCCGGCCGACTGGGAAACGCCCTTATAGCCCTCGCAGCTGAAGGCAAAGACATTACAGTCGCCGAACTGTTCCTTCATCTTCTTGGCCACCGCGTGGATATCGTCGCCGATCAGGCCGACCGGACAGGTGGCGAAAACGGCGATGGCCTTCGGGTAGAAGAGGTCGTAGGCCTCCTGAATCGCCGCCGCCAGTTTTTTCTCGCCGCCGAAGATGATGTCGGAATCCTGCATGTCCGTGGACATCGAATAGTTGATATAGTTGGCGTTCGTATCATTTTTCGCATCGGTCTGATTGCGCCGGGTCAACCAGGCGTAAAAACTGCAGCCGATCGGGCCGTGCACCAGGTTGACGATGTCGCTGGCCGGTCCCATGATAACCCCCTTGCAGCCGGCATAGGTGCAGCCGCGCATGGTGATGATGCCGGGGATGGTACGGACGTTGGCGACAATCTCCGGAGTGGTGTTCTCCTGAGCCTCATTGATCATTATCTGTTGGGCGCGTTTGCGGGCAACCTTCGGCGGATACTTCTCCAGCAGCTGTTCCTTGATATTGTGCGGCTCCCACTGCACCAGTTTCTGTGCTTTTGCCATTATAGTTTCTCCATAAAAATCCCGATTATCGGGATTAGGCTATTGATTTCGAGCCCTTCTCACCGGTACGGACCCGAACTGCATCCGCTACCGGCAGGACAAAGATCTTGCCGTCGCCGGGTTTGCCGGTCTGATTGGTTTTTATGATGGCCTCGACAATGCCTTCAACCTCGTCATCCTTGACGACGATGGTGATCATCCGCTTCGGGTAGAGCTTGCCCTTCTCCCCGAGCAGGATGGCCGCTTCCTCGTAGCCTTGCTCCGCGCCCTTGATGAGATCGCGGTTGATAAAGCCCAGTCCCCGCCCCTGCGCCTCGTGGCCGAAGAAGGCGTCGACCCCGGCCGCGGTCAGCGCCGCCTTGGTCTTGTTCATCATGTTCATGCGAACCACCGCGATTATCTCTTTCATGCCGCTACCTCCGCCGGGGTATCCTCGCGCACCCCGGAGCTGATGGTGTAGACGTCCTCGACCTCGGTGATGAAGATCTTGCCGTCGCCGAAGGCACCCTTGCCGGGGGTGCGGGCCGCATCCATAATCGTGTTGATAACAAAATCCTTGTCCGCCGCCTTGACGACACTCATCAGCATGGTCTTGGGAATCTCATCGTAGGTCACCGCCCCGATCTTGATGCCACGCTGTTTGCCCCGGCCGGTCACCGAGAACTTGGTCACCGCGGGAAAGCCCTCATCCATGAGGGCGGCAAGAACGTCGTCAGCTTTTTCCGGTCGAACTATCGCTCTGATCATGATCATCATTGTGGTATCTCCTTCTTCAAATTGGTGAATGAATTATGCTGCCAAGAGGCCAAAGTCGAGCAACAGCTGCTCCAGTTCTTCGATTGCCAGGGGTTTGGGAACGACAAACAGCTTGTTGTTATCTATCGCCTTCGCCAGACCGCGGTATTCATCCGCCTGGGGTGCCTGGGGGTTCCATTCGATGACCGTCTTGCGGTTGATTTCGGCCCGTTGCACATCGTTGTCGCGGGGGACAAAGTAGATCATCTGGGTGCCGATTTTTTTGGCGAGTTCCTCGATCATCTCTTTTTCGTTGTCGACGTTCCTTGAGTTGCAGATCAGCCCGCCGAGCCGGACACTGCCGGACTGGGCGTATTTCATGATGCCCTTGCAGATATTGTTGGCGGCGTACATGGCCATCATCTCGCCTGAACAGACGATGTAGATCTCTTCGGCCTTGCCGTCCCTGATCGGCATGGCGAAACCGCCGCAGACCACGTCGCCGAGCACGTCGTAGAAGGCATAGTCGAGGCCTTCCTTTTCTTCATAGGCACCAAGGGATTCAAGCATGTTGATCGAGGTGATGATCCCTCGGCCGGCACAGCCGACACCCGGTTCCGGTCCACCCGACTCAACCGCCCAGGTTCCGCCATAGCCGAGTTTTCTGATATTATCCAGTTCCACGTCCTCGCCTTCTTCGCGCAGGGTATCGAGTACCGACTTTTGCGACATCCCGCCAAGCAGCAGGCGAGTGGAGTCGGCCTTGGGGTCGCAGCCGACGACCATGACCTTGCGCCCCATCTCCGCCAGTCCCGCCACCGTATTCTGGGTGGTAGTTGATTTGCCGATTCCGCCTTTACCGTAAATTGCCACCTTTCTCATGATGCTCTCCTTGTGGGTAGTGGTGTGTGTTCGATTATTTTTTTGGCATTGCCTGAGTTCCTTGGCAGGTCTCAGGAAAAATCCTGCGCCAAGGCACTTGTCCGGTGTATCGGGGCTGGGTTCCCGCCTTCCGCGCCGGAAGTGCCGGGAGATGACTCTTGCGGCAGTGTTCCGTTTCTGTTGCCTCTCTTTGTGCAAGGCCCGTGCCATTACCAGATGATAAAAAATATATCCATAAATGCAAGATGATAGGGTGTGGAACAGAATGGGTTCGGGGCATTTCCGGGATTGATGGCAATGCGCAATTTGGTAGGAATGCGACAAAAAGGTAATGAAATGTGGATTCCTGTATTGTTTGTCCTGTATTATTAATTATCGTTACATATATGTAAAAAAATTATTTGGGCATAGACAAATCTGTAGGGAAAACAGGGCGGTTTTCGCTGTGTTTGCCGGAACACTTTTTGTTTTGCCAAAAAATCATGTTAATCTGAAAGGTTAAATATGTGGAACGGTTTTTGCTTATTATGTAATGAGAGAGTTCGGCAGCCGGAAGAGAAATCGGCTGGATGGACAGCAAAAGAATGTGGCTATGTGGTTCGCGGCGAATGATATTTGTATGCCGCTGAGGAGTATAAGGATGGTTGCCTACGAAATGGTTTCATCGCCTGAAAATAACAAGACGCAAGGGATAGAGCTGGTCGCCCTGTACCGGATTACCGAACTGATCGGCACGGCGGTAAATCTTGACCGCACGTTGTCGAGTATTCTCGGAGTGCTGGGCGACACCATGAAAATGGAGAGGGCGACCCTGCTGGTCTTTGATCTGGCCAGGCAGAAACTGGTGATCAAGGCGTCGTGCGGACTGTCGAAGGAGGAAGAGCTACGCGGGGTGTACCGGCCCGACGAGGGGGTCTGCGGCCAGATATTTCAGACCTGTTCGCCCTTTGTCGTCCCGGATATCAATTCCGAACCACTTTTTCTGAACCGCACCGGAGCGCGAACTAAGGTGCGAAAAAACACCATCTCTTTTCTTGGCGTACCGGTGATGGTCCAGGGGAAACCGGAGGGGGTGCTGACGGTGGACAGACTGTTCGGCGATGATGTCAGCTTCGAAGAGGACATCCGCTTTCTCACCGTGCTTGCCACCCTCATCGCCCAGTTTCTCACCCTGCACCGGGAGATCGCCAAAAAAGAGGCCAAACTGATCGAGGAGAATGCCTCGCTCAAGGCGCGGCTGCACCAGGTTCATGGCGACCATTTCATTATCGGCCATTCCAAGCCGATGCAGGAGGTGTTCAGTATCATCGACAAGATCTCGAGCAGCGAGGTGACCACCTTGCTGCTCGGCGAATCGGGAACGGGCAAGGAGCTGGTGGCCAGGGCCATCCACGAGGGCGGCAATCGCAAGGACAAGCCCCTGATCAAGGTCAATTGCGCAGCCCTGCCCGAAACCCTTCTGGAAAGCGAGCTGTTCGGCCATGAACGGGGGGCCTTTACCGGCGCCCATGCCACCCGGCCGGGACGGTTCGAGTTGGCCGATGGCGGCACCATCTTTCTCGATGAGATCGGGGAGATGCCGCTTTCCCTGCAGGCGAAGATGCTCCGGGTCCTGCAGGAAAAGCAGTTCGAACGGATCGGCGGGTCGAAAACCTTTACCGTCGATGTCAGGATCGTCGCCGCGACCAACGTCAGCCTCGAGGATGCCGTCGCCAAGGGCCTTTTTCGCGCCGACCTCTACTACCGCTTGAATGTCGTCCCCATCGTATTACCGCCGCTTCGCGAAAGAAAGGAGGACATTCCCCTGTTGTTCAGCCATTTTCTCGGTAAAAGCAATGAACGGAACGGCAAGAGCATCCAGATTTCCTCGGAGCTCCTCGATTTTCTCATCAGCTACCCCTGGCCGGGCAATATCCGTGAGATGCAGAACCTGGTCGAAAGAATGGTCATTCTCGCCGAGGCCGCCTGGCTGCGGATGGACAACCCGCACAACCTGATGATGATCGTCGGCGTCTGGCTGCTGCGACCGGCGCTGGATTACGACGCGCTGTGCACCCGACTGAGCGAC
>JBBRGP010000163.1:0-6165 GCA_038224105.1 Desulfobulbales bacterium
TAGCCAGTTTCACCTACCCCAATGACCAGCCGTCGACTACTCTATGGTATCATGACCACGCTTTGGGAATGACCCGTAATAACGTCTATGCCGGTCCGGCGGGCTTCTGGCTGATCCGCGAACCAAACGGCAGCGAGACGGACTTGCCAACCGGAATGATATTGCCCGGACCAGCACCGGTTGCCGGCGAGGACCCCAACTTTGTTGCTGCTGACAGAGCAAAGGTCCGTGAGATCCCGATCGCGATCCAGGGCCGCTCCTTCAACGCCGATGGTTCATTGTTTTATCCGGCGAACCGGGCCTTTTTCCAGGGGCTTGGCGACGGCCAGATCCCCTCCATACTTGGCAACTTTCTGGCAGGCCTCAATCTGAATTTCCTCGGGGGCCTGATCCGAACACCTTCAGACATTTCCCCAATCTGGAATCCGGAATTCTTCGCCAATACCATGGTAGTGAACGGTACGACCTGGCCTTATCTCGAGGTGGCCCAAGAGCAATACCGGTTCCGTCTGCTGAACGGCAGCCAGTCGCGGTTCCTCAATCTTAGCCTTAGGGCTCTGGACGCTGCTGGGATTGACATTGGTGAAGTGCCCATTTACCAGATTGGTGCAGAGCAGAGCCTACTGCCAGCCCCGGTCGAGATTCTGACCGGCTATAAAACCCCTCTTCCGGAAAATGGCAGTATACCATTAGACATAATAACGGCCAGCGATCCGCAGGAAGCCCTGCTGATGGGCCTTGCCGAACGGGCTGATGTTATTGTCGACTTTTCCAATCTGCCGTCTGGAACTGCAACGGTTCGGATGATCAACACCGCACCGGACGGCCCGTTCGGTGGCTTCGAGGATAACATCCCGGCTGACCCTGATACCACTGGTCAGGTGATGGAATTCAGAATAAACCCAGCGCTTAACTCTGGTAGTTATCCTAGCACTCCAATAGCAGCACTGGTACTGAATCGCCCGGATGAGGTAGAATGGTATGAAGCGGCTCTTGGAACGAAGCAGGATCTGGCGCTTCTCGAGGAAGAGTCGGCGTATATCTGCACCTTTGTACAACCTAACGGCCGGATCGTAGAGGACGTCTTCGGCATCCCCGATCTTAACAATCCCGGCACCTGCATAAACAGATTAAACAACAGGCCCAGGACCTCGGTTCCCTTCGCCCCCAAGGCAGCGGTACTGGGGACCAACGGTTCAACAGGCGGTGTGGTACAGCTCTGGATGGATCCGATCAGAACCAACCCGGCACTTGGCGACACCCAGGAGTGGGAGTTGTGGAACCATACCGAGGACGCCCACCCCATCCACCTGCACCTGGTGAAATTCCGAGTCCTCAACCGCCAGGCGTTTGATTCCGATACCCTTGGCCTCAGCGACACTATTAGAGATCCCGAGTTCACTGAGAGTGGCTGGAAGGACACCGTGATTGCCTACCCGGGCGAGGTCACCCGCCTCAAGGCTAAATTCGACATTGCCGGCTTGTACGTGTGGCACTGCCATATCGTGGAACACGAGGACAACGAGATGATGGTGCCCTATTGTGTGGGCAATAATGGACCGGGCTGCGTTGCCGCAGGGCTTTAGACAGCTGAGATAAACCAGGCGGACTGAATTCGCCGATACTCTAGGGCCGCCGCAAGGCGGCCCTTCCACCTTGCAGGATGCAATACACTAAAGAATCTCAAACGGTTTCCAATGAAAAGACCCAATAAGTATCGATAAATCCTAAAAGGCGAAACAAGAAATGAGAGTACTGATGCACTCGGTTTATCGATGCCAGGAATTCCAGTACGGAGCCTCGGTCGAAGATGACGGGCGGTGATTTTCCTTGACTCTTGCCCGAACGCGACGCTCTGGGATCCACAGGTCGCCTGTGGCCAGGTAACTACCTAAATCTCATGTTTAAAACAGGAGGTGCTCCAAGTACTCCATATATTGTCAGGAATGGTGTGCATGAGAATTTTATCGTTTCATCCCGGCAATTCTTCTGAGATCAGGAGGAGCTAATCGACTATACTTCAAGATCGATATTCAGCCAATTATTGCATATATGACAGTATATTTCGGAGAGATACACAATCCCGATGACCTTGGTGCCTTCTACAACGGGCAGTCTGCGACATTTATCTTTCACCATTCGGTCAACGATCGTCATGATATCCGTATCAGGCGATACATATTTAACCGGAGAATTCATTACCTGCTCAACAGTCATTGCTTTAAACCGATTGACATAGGACTCAAGCTCCGGAATTCCTATATGAACACTGTCCCCGAAATAATTCAAAAAAGGCGGTCTTACATGGTAAAGAATATCGAACATTGAGAGAACACCCAGGAGATCGCCAAATTCGTTCGTAACCATGATACAGATGGTTTTATATCCAGTTTTTCTGACCTTACCATTGTATATCAATCTGACAGCTTCCGTTATCGATGCAGTGTGGTGAATAGTGCTAAATTCCGAGACCATAACATCTCTTGCAGTCTGTCTCATAGGTTCGCTCCTCATTCAATTTGAATTTGAGATTGATTTCGGTCTTTAAGATATTTTGCCATGTCTGCATAACGACTATACCACATCTTCAATCGAAACCAGAGGGGCGATGCGGTGATTCTCATCCGTCGCCTGACTTGACACACAATTCGGCGAACCGGGGCAGGCGAGTATCATTGGCAACCGCCATTCTTAAAATCATTTATCAAGGGGAGTACCGTTAGTTCCTTAGAAGGTCCAACCCAATATAGCTTATATCATCATTTTCCAAGGTCAATCGGCTTCTGACACCATCAGGAAGATCGGCAAAGACCCGGCAGAAACGCTGCAGAGCAAACCCTTTATCGCCATATACCCCACCAGCATGAAGAATGATGACATCCACCCCAACCGCTTCAGCGAGCCACGCCTGGTGTTCCAAATCTCGGATTGAATTGGCCACCACCGCCGGATGCGGCGAAGAGAGGACAACAAACGGGTCGGGGTGAAAACTGAGGCGAATGTCATGGAGTCGGGCAAAAGACCGGACATTGTCAAGCTGCCGGCGAATTGCCTCTCCATCTGGGAGATCGTCAAGCTTATAATCCACCTCGGGGTGGTTAATTCGATGGTTTGCATTTATAGCAGCTTCTGATACTATCCGGAGTGATTTTTTTTTTCAGATTCAAACGTTCACCTCGTTCTTTAGAACCTTAGAAATTCATTTCTTGTTTTCTTAATGAATTTCGTGAAGGTACTTATCCCCCCTCTGAGGCTAGTCTACAGGTTTTGCCATATCAAAGGTATGTGATCAGCTTAACAACCTGTCGAGGACAACCCCAGCGAAACCATTACTGAACATGACCATGTCCAATAAAAACCGCCGCATACTTGAAGATCTCTGCATACATCAACCGCTCGCCGTCCTGGCCACCGCTGCCGATGCCCATCCATATACCAATCTGGTGGCTTTCGCCTTTGACCTCAACCTGAAGAACCTGTATTTCGCCACCCCCCGGGCCACCCGCAAATGGCACAATCTCAACAATAATCCGCAGATTTCCGTGCTCATAGATAACCGCAGCAATCAGGTGATTGATTTCAGCACGGCCGCAGCGGCGACCGTTCTCGGAGAGGCCAGGGAATTGAGCGGAACGGCTCGCGACGCCGGCCAGGCTCTTTACCTGGCCAAACACCCGCATCTTAAAGATTTTATTACTTCGCCCGACTGCGCCCTGTTCAAGGTGTCGGTTACACGGATTGTTCTGGTGACCCGCTTCCAGGAGGTCGTTAATTTTGATTTTTCATCCCCCGCCACTGCCGGGCAATAACCGGGATGTTATGACTGCTGTGGGGTGGTCGTAACGGCCAAGGCCCTCTACCTGACAGTAACGGTTGACGAGAATTCTTCAGTGATTATCCGTTAGGATAGGTTAATAATAACTGGGAGAGCGCCTTTTAAGCCAGAGAGATTGCCTGCGCCAACTGGTCGCGGTGCACGTTCGTTAAAGAAAGTGTTGTATAAGAGGAGATTTTATGAGAGTCATTGCTGCCATTTTCTTTCTTTCCCTCCTCGCCTCATGCGCTTTCTACAGCACACCGCCGACATCGCAGTTGCCACCTCTAAAAACCGTCGCCCAGGTCGAGCTCAGCCGCTATCTTGGCCTGTGGTATGAGATTGGCCGCTATGCCAACAGCTTTCAGAAAGGTTGCCTGGAGAGTACTGCCGTATACAGCATTCGCCCGGATGGCGACATCGATGTGCTGAACAGCTGCCGCAACGAGGGTGATGGTCGTCTGCGCGAGGCGCACGGCCGAGCCTGGGTGGTCGACACCAGCAACGCCCGCCTGAAAGTCTCCTTTTTCTGGCCCTTCCGAGGCGATTACTGGATCATCGACCTGGGGCAAAACTACGAATACGCAGTCGTCGGCACCCCTGATAGAAAATTTCTCTGGATTCTCAGTCGTACTCCGCAATTGAGCCCTGAGACCTTAGCTGGCATCATGCAACATATAGAGATACAGGGATTTAATTGTGAGCATCTTCTGTTTACCGCAAGGAGGTAATTCTCATGAGCAATTTTTTCTGGCTGAAACTGTACCTGCTGACCATCCCGGATTTTTTCGCCATCGACATGATCTGGCTGGGTTATGCGGCAAGAAATTTTTACAAGACCCAGCTCAACCATCTCCTCAGTCCGGAGGTCAACTGGCCGGCCGCCTTTACCTTTTATTTCATTTACATCGTCGGCATTCTCTTTTTCGCAGTCCGGCCCGGCCTGGAAGCCGGTTCTCTGGCACGCACCTGCGTGTTCGGGGCGCTTTTCGGCTTTTTCACCTATGCCACCTATGATCTCACCAATCTGGCAACACTGCGCAACTGGCCGCTTGCCGTGGTGGTGGTCGATATCGCCTGGGGCACGCTGCTCTGCACCCTGGTCGGTGGCGCCTCTTTTCTCCTCGGTTCCTGGTTGAAATAAACGAAAAGGAGGACCACCACATGAGCACCGTATTTGTCACTGCCGCTGCACTGCTGGCGGTGTACATGAGCTGCATGTTTGTCGCCGGCCTGCGGGCCAAAGATAATAGCCTGGTGGATATTGCCTACGGCCCGGCCTTTCTTGTTGCCTGCTGGGGTGCCTGGCTGCTCGGCAGCAACATGCCCCTCCACTTCCGGCCGTTACTGCTTTTGTTTTTGCTGAGCCTTTGGGGGGTGCGACTCGGCCTGCATATCGGCCTCAGACATCGCGGACAAGGTGAAGATTTTCGCTATCAGAAATTTCGCCGGGATTGGGGGAAGACTATAATCTGGCGCAGCTTCCTGCAGATCTATATGCTCCAGGGTACGATTGCTCTGATTATCGCCACCCCGGTGCTGGTGACCATCGGCGCCCCCGGCGGCGACCCCCGATGGAGTGATTTCCTCGGCACCTTCCTTTTTCTTCTGGGCTTTTTTTTTGAGGCGGTAGGTGACTGGCAGGTCACCGTCTTCAAAAAGGAAGGAGCCAACAAGGGCAAAATCATCATGGACGGGTTATGGCGTTACAGTCGCCATCCCAACTATTTTGGTGAAGCAACCCTGTGGTGGGGCATCTTTTTGATCGGTTTGGCCTCACCTTTTGGTATCTACGGTTTGGTCGCTCCATTGACCATCTCCTTTCTCCTCCTCAAGGTCTCAGGGATTCCCATGCTTGAGGCAAAATACCAGGACAATGTCGAATTTGACGCATATAAGGCGAGAACCAACGCTTTTTTCCCGTGGTTTCCAGATAATAAGAAGGAGTGATAATGGAACAGAAAAACGCATCCGGGAAAACCACTGTTGCCATTGTCGGCGGCGGCGTAGCGGGAATCGTCGCCGCCCACCTGCTGCAAAAAACCCACATTGTGACGCTTTTTGAGCAGGGCGCTTACTTAGGGGGCCACACCCATACCATCACCATCCCCGAGGGCCCGGATGCCGGCACCCCGGTCGATACTGGTTTTATTGTCTTCAACGAGGCGACCTACCCGCATTTTATCGGTTTTCTCAAGGAGTTGCAGGTTCCATCGCGACTGACCGAGATGTCTTTTGGTTTCCATTCTCGTGAGAGCGGTTTTATCTATGCCGGTAACAATCTCAACGGACTGTTCGCCCAAAGGGGCAATATCGTAAAACCCCAATTTTATCGGTTTCTTCTGGAGATC
>JBBRGP010000164.1:0-6156 GCA_038224105.1 Desulfobulbales bacterium
GAGGGCCGCCACCGCCAGCCCGCTACCGAGAATTCCCCCACCGCGGAAAATGGCGGCAAAGAAAATGACCAGCAGGGCCACCCCGGACCAGCGAACCAGATCATAGTAAGCAGAGGTGCCGGAGATGGTGAAATAGCCGAAGACCCCGAAGCTGCTCTGAAAGGTCTTTTCGAACCATCGCTCAACGCCGATGATCTTCTCCAGGGTCGCCCCGCGTGCCTTGCGGTAAAGCGAGACATGTTTCTTGTGCAGCTCCGTTCCCGGCTTATACCATGGATGGGCCAGCTCCTCCTGGAGGCGGGCAATTTTCTCCTCGCGATCAGAACCGTTGACCAGATAGTCGGCGCCGACCCGCAGTCCCAGGACGCCCAGGCCGATGACAGTGATCAGCACCAGCCGCAGGATCGCCGCCTTTTTTTCCCAGAAGAATTGATCAGTGAAAAACAGCTTCGCCCCGAGGACAATATAAAAGAAGGCGACAAAGGGGTAGTAATTTTTCTTTAGTAAAAAAACGATGCCAAAAAGCAGCCCCAGAGCCACCGCCCCGAGCAGCTTGGCCTTCAAGCCGTCGCCCTTGAGATAACGATGGAGCAGGCTGGCAGGATCGAGCAGTTGACAGGCGGCAAGAAAGGCGAAAAAAAGGGCAAAGGCGTCGGAGGCCGAGTAGCAGAAGACATACCAGATTTGCGGCGACACCAGAAAAGGTACTGCCACCATCCGGGCATAGCGGTTGCGAACAGTCAGGAGCAGGATCAGACCGAACAGACCGACATTGAACAGCCGCAACGACAGATAGTCGGGCAGGTCGAAGGTCTTGAGGAACTTATGGAACTTGCCGGCGAACAGATAATAGATCTCACCGTTGTTTAACCGCGACACCCCGTAGACGCTGTAGGTGTGGTGAATGGCCGGGTCGTCGAGAACCGGCGGCAGCCAGTGGTCCTGATAGTACGTGGTTGCCGACATATGGACATACTCATCCGGGTGGGCGTTCTCCTTGCTGATCCCGGCCATGGTCAGGATGAGAATCCAGACCCCGAACAGCAGCACCGGGACAAAGCGGAGATTGATGAGCAGCGGCGCCGCAAGGTACAGCACCCCCCAGACCATGGCGGCAATACTGGCCAGCCGCAACCCCAGCCATCCCAGATTCAGCCCCTGTTTCTGCGGAGCAATGAGCAATTCGAAATTGGCATCATTGCCCGCCGACTGCACCCAGAGTCCGTCGTTATCGACCCGGGATTCGGCGATATGATTTAGGGGCACCAAGGTGGCGAAATTTTCGGGTGTCGTCAGGCTGATCGGTGTCCAACCCTCCTGCCGCACCAGCAGACTTTTCAAGGTCGCCTCGCCCTGATAGTTGTGGGTATCAATGCGCAGACGGTCCACTTTGCCGATATCGGTGAGGAAGAAGCCGTAATATTTGTGTTCGGGATTGGCGATAGCAACCGCCATATTCTTTTCGGAATACGGTTGGTCGGCGGTTGCCCAGTAGATCTTCAAATCGCTCTTTTGCGACACCGCCAGTTCAATCTCGACATAGGCGGTATCGACAAAAAAATGGATGTATAGCGCGCAGGCGAGCAGGCAGGTGAAAACGGTGAACAGCCCTTTCAGCCACCGGTTCGGCGATTTGTCCGATTCTGGCGGGTGTTTGTTCTCGACACTCACGTGGGGCTCCTGATGAGAAGAGGTTGAATTGCGATCAAGCTATTTCTTTTTAAGTATCAGCCCCCAGTTATTGTCGCTGGTAATCATGGCAATTGTGGTAAAGTTATCAGAATCAAACATGCCGACATAAACTGATCCCGTATCGTTTTTGACCTGCAAGGTGTTCGTACCCTCGGTCAGGGTCCAAACGCCTCGCCCCTGCCTTTCGACGCCATTATTTAAAATAATATCGTACGTATGCTTACCGTTGGCATAAAAATCGTACAGACCGACATAGGTCCGCTGGTCTTTATTGGACACCCCTTGAGCTTTCCACTGACCGACCACTTGAGCAGCAGTCGGATGGGTGGAACCGGGAGAGAAAAGAGGAGTCAGTCCGATAACCGCCGCCACCACCACTCCGGTTGTCACTTTGGCAAATGATAAATCTCCCCGGTCATATTTTCGCATCGGCTCAACCTTGATCGAAGATCGATAATCCGAGGTCAATGGTATTCCCCGAATTCAGTAACGCATTTTTCCGTCCCGCCTCCATGCCCCGAACGGCGGATAAATACAAAGGCCATCCACTGTTCAGCAGAGGACAACCTTGCTTACTACACCTTCCTTTTGGCCATTGCAACTACTATTTTTGAACCTTTTCAGGCAACAGGTTCGGATCTTTTCGAGGGCGTAAAAACCATTGGCAGGTGGCGCGTATCGCTTTATATTGAGTGGGAAATTGCACCAACTGCCTGACCTGACACGACACCATGTCATGTTGCTTGAAATCTTGGCACAAAGACACACATCCGGCCTAAGAAATCGGAGATGCGACAGGATCCGGGGCGCCGTTCCGGCCGTTATATCACTACAACCTTTTATTACTGGGGAAAGCCACATGAAAGACACAATCACAGCCGTTCGAGGTATGGAGATCCTGGATTCCCGGGGCAATCCGACAGTTCGGGTCTTTGTCGAACTGGATGACGGCACCACGTCGTCCGCATCCGTTCCTTCCGGCGCCAGTACCGGCGAAAACGAGGCGATCGAACTGCGCGACGGCGATAAAGAGCGATACCTGGGCAAGGGGGTGCTCCAGGCGGTTGACAATGTCAACACCATTATCGGCCCCGAACTCCTCGGCATGAAGGCCTGCGAACAGGTGGCAATCGACGCCAGGATGGTGGAACTCGACGGGACCGACAACAAATCGAGCCTCGGCGCCAACGCCATTCTCGGGGTGTCGATGGCGGTGGCCAGGGCCGCCGCCACCTCCCACGGCCTGCCCCTCTATCGCTATCTCGGCGGCGCCGGGGCCAAAAGGATTCCGGTACCGGCGATGAACATCATCAATGGCGGCGCCCACGCCGACAACAGCGTCGATATCCAGGAGTTCATGGCGGTACCGGTGGGCGCTCCGACCTTTCGCGAGGGGCTCCGCTATGTCGCCGAGACCTTCCATGTCCTGAAAAAAATCCTGAAGAGCCGGGGCATGGCCACGAGCGTTGGCGACGAAGGCGGTTTCGCCCCCAATCTACCGAGCAATGAAGCGGTTATGGAGATCATCATCGAGGCGATCGACAAGGCCGGCTATGTGCCAGGCCAGGATATCGCCATCTCCCTGGACAGTGCGGCCAGCTCTTTCTCCACCGACCTGACCAGTGAATACGACCTCAAGTGGTCGGGCGGCGGCAAGATGAGCTCCGCCGATCTCATCGCCATGGCGGTCAAATGGGTTGACAAATTTCCCATCGTCTCCTGGGAGGACCCGCTTGCCGAAAACGACTGGGATGGCTTTAGCAAACTGACCGCTCAGGTCGGCGACAAGATCGATATCGTCGGCGACGATATCTTTGTTACCAACACCCAGTATATCGCCCGCGGCATCGAGGAAAAGACCGCCAATTCGGTGCTGATCAAGCTCAACCAGATCGGTACGGTTTCGGAAAGCATCGATGCGGTGCGGATGTGCCGCGACGCCGGCTGGCGCTATTTCATTTCCCACCGCTCCGGCGAGACCGAGGACACCTTCCTCGCCGATTTTGCCGTGGCCATGGACGGCGGCCAGTTGAAGACCGGTTCCGCTTCCCGCAGCGAACGGATCGCCAAGTACAACCGGCTTCTGGAGATCGAGCAGGAACTCGGCGCTTTGGCCACCTATTACTGGTAACCAACCAGCCGGATCTCCGCCCGCGGCACCCAAATGGAACCGCGGGCGGGACGGCTTGCCATCATCTCGCGCGGGAAATCCCCGCACCAAAAAACCTATGTCCATCCCCAAGATTCGGGCCACCTGTTTAATCGGTTAACACATTGAAATTAAGAGTTTATTTTAAAAACCTCGCGATCCGCCATTGACAGAAGGATCGATCACCGCAACTTTATAACATTATTGTAGAGCGTTTATCTTTTGATCTAGGGGATAGATCACCACCAATCCGCACAGGAGCAGCACCAATGACACAATCACCTAAGGAAATACCGGACCCGAATCGGGTGGCCGTGTTACGGTCACTGCCGCTTGAGGTTAAAGCGCGGATAACCGGCGAAGAGGCGGAGGCGTTTATGTTCAACCGCGAACTCCCCGATTCCCTGCTGGAAAAATTAAAAGATTACCTCACCGAAGAAAAACCATAACATACGGTTCGAGACACCCCGAACCTCTGTCCATGCACAAGGAGAAATCAATGTCCGACAAAAAACACACCCCCTGTCCAACCTGCCAAGGCAAAAAGACCATCGACGGCATCTGTGAGGTAAGTTCCGAATGGCGAGGCCCCACGGATGACCTGTCCGACGATACCCAATGCACCCCCGATCAAACCTGTCCGACCTGTAAAGGCAAGGGCTTCGAGGAATAGGGAGGCGCCACGCCACGGTCCCGCTCCCCAAGAGGGAGGGGGACCGTGACGGTTTTGGCCCGAGGCGTGTGAAAAATTGTCGCCAGGATCCGAAAACCCGGTCCTCCCATGCAGTCTTTGGGATGGTGGGCGGAACGGATTTTTCTCTTTCACCGGCGGGTCGAAAGACGCGGAATCCAGAACCGACATCAGATGTGGTACGAAATAAAAATATGGGTCGACGCTGATGGCTGCCCGGCGGTGATCAAGGATATCCTCTTCAAGGCGGCCGAACGGACCGGCGTGGTGCTGACCCTGGTCGCCAATCAGTCGATACGCGTGCCGCCGCTATCCCACGTCAAGTTTGTGCGGGTGGCCGCTGGTTTTGATGTTGCCGACCATGAAATCGTCAAGCGCCTGAGCGCCGGGGATCTGGTCATCACCGGCGATATCCCTTTGGCGGCGATGGTCATTGAAAAAGGCGGACACGCCCTCAATCCCCGGGGCGAAATGTATTCTCCGGATACCATCAAGGCGCGTCTGCAGATGCGCGATTTCATGGATACCCTGCGTTCCGGCGGCATAGATACGGGCGGCCCGCCGGCGCAGAATCAAAGCGACCGCCGAACCTTCGCCAATCAGCTCGACGCCTTTTTAACCAGACATGCAAAAAATGCCTGAAACACCGCTTTTGCCGGTCGGCCGGCGGTCGGCCGGCATCCGTTTATCAAGCGTCCGGCCAGGACGGCGGCGAATTCCGGCGCGCCTTCTCCGCCCGCCTAACCAAGCCGCATGGAGTGCTGCCCATGGCTCTTGAGGTCTGGCTTGCCTTTATCGCTGCCTCGGCAGTGGTATTGGTCATCCCCGGCCCAACCATTCTGACGGTTATCAGCTATTCGGTGTCCCATGGCCGCCGTGCCAATATCCCACTCGTCGCCGCGGTTGCCCTCGGTGATTCGACCGCGCTGACCTTTTCCCTGTTCGGCCTCGGCGCTCTGCTTAGTGCTTCCGCTTTTTGGTTCACCGTCGTAAAACTGATCGGCGGCCTTTATCTGCTTGTGCAGGGCCTGAAATTATTGCGAGCCGGCATGGCGCCGGTCGCCCCTGACATGGCCGAACCGATAGCCTCACCATGGCGGCTCTTTGCCAACACCTATCTGGTAACCGCGCTGAATCCCAAGGGCATCATCTTCTTCGTCGCCTTCCTCCCGCAATTCATCGATCACACCAACGAGGCCAGTCCGCAGCTCTGGCTGCTGGCCTCAACCTTTGTCGTCCTGGCGACCATCAACGCCTCGCTCTACGCCACCTTCGCCGCTTCCGCCCGCCGGCTGCTACGCTCGCCCAGGGCCCAACGGCGTTTCAATATCGCCGGCGGATCGCTTCTTTCCGCCGCCGGCATCTGGGCGCTTCTGGCCCGACGGTTCCCGGCCTGATCGCGGCGTAATCGCCATGGGATCGCCCGACTGCCCGGCCCATCTCACTCTTACTTTCCCCCTGCTGCGCAAAAATTCTTCCTTCCGAAAAACGGGATTCTGTATGATATTGCGGCGCACTTCTTGCCTATTTCGGCCGCTTCATGGTATTGCAGAGGAAGGAGGCCAACTTCTCCACTCCCCCTTCCCTTATCCACTCTGGAGATCTCATGCGCGCTCACCTTCTC
>JBBRGP010000165.1:0-6147 GCA_038224105.1 Desulfobulbales bacterium
ATTTGGGCTATATTTGGCTGCACCGATTGAGCAAAACCACAGGCGTAGCAGCGCTCCGTCGAGGATTTTGTGATTGAGGCTGCAGTCAAAGATGGTCCGAAGGCTGGATGCGTTATGGTATATTAACAATTTCCGAGTCCCTTAGGTCTGTATCGGGCCGATTAAGGCTGCCGGCTTCAGCCCGCCAGTCGCATAATAGAAGTATTGCCCTGCAGCTTCCAGTTGATTCAGTACCCCCTCTGTATTAGCCGGGATTGTTTCGATAAGATCGAGACAATCCAAGGGAAAAAAGGATATCTGGGATACATGACCTAATAAAATGGACACCCCGGAGGGATCCGACCAGTGAGGCGGGAGCTCTCTCAGGGCACCTTGCGAGTTCCCGCCATCACGACCTGGCCAAGCCTCCCGTTTTTCTGGCCAGCAAAACTTTTTCGAGCAGTTCGTCGAAGTCAACAGGTTTCAGGCAGTAGTCGAAGGCCCCTTGCTTCATGCCGATAAGACCGGAGTTTATCGACACATGGCCGGTGAGAATAATTACCTCGATGGCCGGCCACATCTTCTTGATCTCGGCCATACAGGCCAGGCCGTCGAGCCCCGGCATGCTGACATCCATGATCACCACGTCGAAGGTATCCTTACCCAGCCAATCCAGGGCCTCCATGCAGCTGGCCGCGGTCTCGCAGGCGATTTTCCGGCGGTTGAAAAAATTGCCGATGATGTTGCGAAAATCGGCCTCATCATCGACCAACAGCAGCTTTTTTATTTTCTCCATCGATCTTTTCCCCAGGGTTTTCTGCTGAATTGCCAGCAGTCTGGCGTTGATGCCGGAAATTTTCCGCAGGGCTGCACTTTCTACGCAACCCAGCCATGGCGCGGTCATGGATACCGGCATTCGACGTGATGCCGGCGACAGCGTCCGTTCGCCGCCGGCCGCGACTCCACCTCCCGCTGAGATTACCTAACTTTCCTGCAATAATAAAGGAGTTTCTAGATAACCAGCGTCAAGCCCGTTCGACCCGCCCACCCCCGGGGGTGTGCTCCCCGCCCGGATAGCGGCAGGGAATGTTCAGATTTTACGCGAAGATCAGATCGGCGGGGCGATGGTGACGACGATCCGCATGTCCGTGGTCGCCCGCACCCCGTGCGGTTCGCGGATCTCCGAGATCAAAATATTGCCTGTTCTGGCCGGGAATTCGGCGCCGTGGTCGCCGAGGAAAAAGCCTTCTCCCTCAATCACCTGGATCGACAGTTCGCCGTCGAGATCGTGGGAGTGGACGGGGAAGGTGACCCCCGGCCGCAGGTTGAAATTGATGATTTTAAAAAATTCCGAGTCCTCGACGAGAAAAAATCGTTTCATCGCCCCTTCGGTAAATTCCCGGGTTGTATTGAGATCAAGCAGTTTCATAGTCCCTCCATTGGTTTATTTGAGTGAGTTTCGCCTCCCGGATAAACTATAGTCACGGGATGTTCCCTGTCTCTTACCATTCCAGCATACCACCCGGAGAACGCCGCGCTTTGACCTTGATCAAAAGACCGGCATTTTACCGGGAGCACCTGCCGGGAAGCAGGTTTTTCACAACATTTCCTGGAAAAAAAAACGCAATTGCCGTAATAGTGGGGGAGCAGCAAGGATGGCTTAACCGGTTATTCTTGATCTCAACCCGCGCTTCCGCCGCTTCCATGACGAATTGGCCTTCTTCATGCGGCGGAAGCGCCTTCAAAACCCCAGCCAAGGACAGATGATGGCCGCACGGGATACGACAACACCAGCTACCGACAACACCGGCGGGGTTACCGACGATACGATTCTGAAAATCGCCAAGGAAATCACCGTGAAATTCATTGAGGTCGGCCGCATAACGCCGACCAACTTCGCCTCGACTTTCACCAGCATCTACGCCACCATTGATACGACGGTACGGAAAAACAAGGTATGACCACCCTCCAGACGGATCTCAACTACGCTCCGGCCAACCCCTCGCATATCCACCTCATGGGAATCTGCGGCACCGGCATGGCCGGCCTCGCCGGTATGCTGCAACAGTCAGGATACCGGATTTCCGGCAGCGACAGTCAGGTCTATCCGCCGATGTCGGTTTTTCTCGGGGCCCTGAACATTCCCGTGCAAAACGGTTATGACCCGGCAAACCTTCGGCCAAGCCCGGACCTGGTCATCGTCGGCAATGTCATCACCAGGAAAAATCCGGAGGCGGCGGCCCTGGGCGAACTGAAAATTCCCTACCTTTCCTTTCCCCAGGCCCTCGCTCATTTTTTCATTCAGGCCCGGACCTCCCTGGTGGTCGCCGGCACCCACGGCAAAACCACCACCTGTTCACTGCTCGCCACCACGCTGTATAAGGCCGACCTCGATCCATCCTTCATGATCGGCGGTATCGTCCAGGAATTCGGCACTAATTTTCGCCTCGGCCGCGGTAAATATTTTGTCGCTGAAGGCGATGAATACGATACCGCCTTTTTTGACAAAGAATCAAAATTCCTCCACTACCGGCCCAGAGTGGCGGTTATCACCTCCCTGGAGTTCGATCACGCCGATATCTTCGCCGATCTGGGTGCGATCAAACGATCGTTTAGGAAATTTGTCGCGCTGCTGCCCACGGACGGGCTGCTGATCGCCAACCTCGATGACCCAAACGTCGCCGAAATCGCCGCCGAGGCGCCCTGTCCAGTCCAGGGCTACGGTCTCCATCCCTCGCGGAGTTGGGCCATCGCCGATCTTCAGCCGGTGCACGACGGGACCCGGTTCAAGGTCCTGAAAAACGGCGAGCCCTGGGCGACCATGACCGTCCGTCTGTCCGGCCGCCACAACTGCCTCAACAGTCTGGCGGTTTGCGCGGTCATGGACCATCTGGGGGTCGGGCCGGCAGCCATCGGTCTGGGGCTCGGCGGCTTTGCCGGGGTGAAGCGACGCCAGGAGGTTCGCGGCGAGGAAAGGGGGATCACCGTCATCGACGATTTTGCCCACCACCCGACCGCCGTCAAGGAGACTCTGGCAGGGCTCAGGCAGGCCTATTCCGGCCGGCGACTCATCGCCGTATTCGAACCGCGGACCAATTCATCGAGAAGGGCGGTGTTTCAGCGGGATTATGTGTCGGCCTTCGATGCGGCCGATGTGATTTTACTGCGGGAACCGCTGCCAATCGAAGGACTGGCAAGCGAAGAGCTGTTCTCATCGCGGCGGCTGGCGGGGGATCTTGGGACTGAACGGGGCCTGCCTGCCGAAGCCCTGCCGACCACCGACGCCATTTTGGCCAGACTGAAATCACTCCTTCGGCCTGGGGATGTGGTGGCGGTGCTCTCGAACGGCGGCTTTGATAATATTCACACCCGCCTGCTCCAGCAGATCAGGGAACTGCCTTAGATCAGATCCCTGATATCGCGGGGATCAGGACCGCCGGAGGCTCCTGGAGAGGGTTCGATGGCCCTGGTCAAAACGGTTATTCAAGAACCGGGTTGATGTGGAGCCGCAGATCTTCGATCAGTTTTTTGAAATCCGTGGAGCTTTTTCCCTGCTTACCTTTCTCCTCGATACAAAAGGCTATCCGAGCGCAATCCTCCATCCCGAGATTGAGAAAAGCGCCCTTGATGGTATGGCCGATCTTGCCGAGCAGGGTCGGATTGTCTTCCGCCAAGGCAGTTTCGAGCTTCTCCATATGTGTCCCCAGTGTTGCAAGAAAACTCGGCAGCATCAAATCGACCTGTTCTCCGGACAGGCTGAACTGTTCGGCAAGATGCGCCTTGATCTGCTCAACACTCGATTTTTGCATGACACCTGTATTCATGACCTCACTGTTTCCCCACGTGTTCTTTGTCTGCCACCGTGCTCTATTATAACAACCCGAACCCAAGTTTTAAATCTAAAACCTTGCCAACTCATCAAAAATACTCCAGCGCCCCCCCGCTCCCGGCCATTGTCGCCAGGGTTGCCGCGCTTATCCGCCGCCACCATTTGGTCAACCAGAACGATAAAGTCGTCGTGGCGGTATCCGGAGGCGCCGATTCCCTCGCCCTCCTCCACATCCTCCAGGCGATTGACCTGCCGCTGCAGCTTCTGGCGGTCTACATCGACCATGGCCTGCGGCCTCTTGAAACTCCGGAGGAACGCACCACCATCGCCGGCTGTTGCCAGGCGCTGGCCGTGCCGTACCTGGCGAGGTCCGTCGATGTGCGCGGCCTGGCCGCCCGGGATGGCCGCGGCCTGGAAGAGGCGGCCAGAAATCTTCGCTATCAGGCACTGGAAGAGGTCCGCCGGGAGCACGGCGCCCAGGTCATCGCCGTCGGCCATACCGCCGATGACCAGACGGAGGAATTCTTTATCCGGCTGATTCGCGGCAGCGGCCGCAAAGGCTTGTCCGGTATGATGGTCCGCCGGGACCGGATCATTCGGCCTCTGCTCGAGGAACAAAAAGCCGCCCTGATCGACTACCTGAAGGCCTTGAATATCCGCTGGTGCCGGGACTCGTCCAATCGCGACCCCCATTTCCTCCGCAACCGGATACGTCTCCAGCTGCTGCCGCTTTTACAGAGTGACTTCAATCCGGCGATTCGACGAACCGTTCTCCGGACCATGGATGTGCTCGGCGAAGAGGAGGATTTTCTCGAGGCGCGGATGGCCGAGGCGTTTGAGCGCTGCGTGACCGCCGGGGTCCAGCTGGTCGAGGGCGAAGAACGCCCCCGGCTGGTCGTCGATGATGAACAATTTCACGCCTGCCATCCGGCCATCCGCCGGCGGCTCCTGGAACGCTGTTTCTGGCGGATGGCGATCCCTCCCACCTATAGCCAGATCCATACCCTGCTTGATTTTTTTGGACGAAGGGAGAAAAGCGGCGAGATCCATCTCGAGGACGGGGTGCGGGCAGAGCGACGCGGGTCTCATCTGGTCCTTTGCCGGCCGCTTGCAGGGGGGCAACGACGCGGCGGCAGAAAACCACCCTTGCCCATCAACCTGGTGATCGCCGGCCCCGGCTGCTACTTAATCCCGGAGGCAGGCAGAGAACTGGTCCTCGAAGAGCGGCCCGGCAACGAGGGCCGTGGCACGGGTGATGGCCGGCTCTATCTTGACCGGGCCAAGATCACCTTCCCGCTTCTCCTCCGCCCGGCGCGGCCGGGCGAGGTTTTCCACCCCTGCAACGGCCCGGGGCGGCGAAAGGTCAGCCGCTACTTCAATGACCGGAAGATTCCGGCGAGTGAGAGGATGGCCTGGCCGGTGCTGGTCTCCAAGGACGAGGTGATCGCCCTGCCGGGGCTGCAGATCGACCAGGCCTACCGGGTGACCGAGACCACAAACACCCTCCTCGTCATCGCCTGGCCGACCGCAAAGGCTGGGTGACCAGCGTCTTTTAGTACCTTAGAAATTCATTTCTTGTTTTTAGAACGAATTTCGTGAAGGTACTTATCCCCCTCGAGGGGGGACTGAAAAGAGTACCCTCTTGAGGGGTGTCAGCTTTTCTTGCGGAGGATCCGTTTATCGCCGATTCGCATGGTGATCTTCACCCGGTCGAGATATTCGAGGATGGGAATCGAGAACTTCCGGGTCAGGCCGGTCAGCTCCTTGAAGGCTGGGGCATCGATCTCGCCGTTTTTTTCCATGTACTGGAGGACCGAGACGATCAGCGGCTCGATCAGCTCCCGGGTATAGTAAAGCGATTCGCTGATCTTGAACAGCTGACCGTCGCGCAGCTGCAGATCGAGGACCTCCTTGACCAGCGACGGCGGATATTCGGCGAATTGATCCATCGTCTCTTTGATCGTCGGGGTGGAGAGGCCCCTCGATCGATACCAGTGGCTTAAATCCTTGCGCAGCTGCTCTTCATCGGCCTTCAGCGCAACCTGATGCCCGGCCAGGCGGACCACCGATTCCTCCTGCACCACCAGCGATTTCCTGATCAGATCGTTGAGACAGTACTGGAAGACCTTGGGATCGACCTTCCGGCCCAGTCCGGTGCGCAATTCCTCTTTGGCGACCCCGGTCTGCAGCTGGTTGTTCTTATGGTAGGCGGTGAGAAAGCCGATCATCATCTCTTTCATGGCCTCGGCGATTTCCACCGCGACATAGCGCTGTGCCGCCGAGTCGACGACCACCATTTTCTGCTTAGAAATAGGATCATTGAGGGCTTTTTTCAGGTG
>JBBRGP010000166.1:0-6129 GCA_038224105.1 Desulfobulbales bacterium
GGACGAATCGGTAGTGGGTGAACAGCCCGCTGGCCAGTACCGTGAGCAGGATCATACCCTCGATGATCCCCCCGAAGGCCGCCGGCACCTGGAGATCGAGCTGCAGACTTTCGACCCCGACCCGCAGACCGGCGAGGAGAAGGGCGGCGACTCCGATACTCAAGGGATTGAGTCGGGCCAGCCAGGCCACGACAATGGCGGTGTAGCCGTAGCCGACCATGATGCTCGGCTGCAGCCGGTTGACCGTCGCCGATGCCTCGAGGAAACCGGCCCAGCCGGCGAGACCGCCGCTTACAACCATCACCAGGACCACCAGCCGGTCATAGGGCAGTCCGGCGTAGCGCGCCGCCCGGACGTTGTCGCCGCTCGCTTTGATCTCGAAGCCGATCCGGGAAAAACGAAAGAAAATCCAGACCGCCAGACCAAGCCCCAGGCAATGGAGAAGCCCCCAGTTGATCGAGGTGGAACCGATCTTGCCGACAATCGCCTGGCTTGAAAAAGTCGGGGTCATCGGGAAGCCGAAACTGGTCGGATCCTTCCACACCCCGTAGACCAGATAGTCGAGGAACAGCACGGCAATGTAATTCATCATCAGGGTGACAATGATCTCATTGGTTTTCAGCCGCTGCCGCAGCAGGGCGGGAATCAAGCCCCACAGTCCGCCGGCGGCCATGGCCATGGCGATCATCGCCGGCAGAAGGAGATAGGCCGGCCAGGCGGGAAAGGCCAGGGCAATCGAGGTAGCTCCCACCGCCCCGAGGGCAAACTGGCCCTCCGCCCCGATATTCCAGATTTTCAAACGAAAGGCGACCGCCACTCCGAGGGAACAGAGGTAGATCGGGATGGCCTTCGCCACACTGTCCTCAAGAGCCCAGCGGGAACCGAAGGCGCCCTGGAAAAGAACGGTAATGCCTTTGATCGGCGATGTACCCCCAAAAGCCAGGAGAATCGCGCTGAACAGGAGGGAAAGAAGCAGAGCCGCCAACAAAACAAGACAGGAGCCGCCAACTCCGAGGGGCTCCTGTCTTCTGGTAATCCGCATCGCACGCATCAGAGGGGCCCCGGCAATATCAACCCGCGGGGGCTGTTGACTATTCAGTGGTACCGATGACACCTTCGACGAACCATGTCATGCCAAGCAGTTCCGGGTCGGTCGCCACCATCCCGTCGGCGAGTTTCATCACGCCCTTCTGATCCTTGATCGGGCCGACAAAGATCTTCTGCCGGCCGGCGATGATCTCGGCCTTTTCACCATTCACCTTATCTTGAAGGGCCCTGGGAACCATCGGTCCGAAGGGGGCCAGTTCGACCACTCCTTCAGCCATACCGGGCCAGGCCGCTTCCGGTTTCCAGGTCCCGTTGCGCACCGCCTCGACCACCTTCATATAATAGACGCCCCAGTTCCAGACCGGGGCGGTCAAATGAGCCTTGGGCGCAAAGGCGGACATATCGGTATTATAGCCGATCGAGAAGACGCCCTTTTCCTGCGCTGCTTCCTGCGGCCCCGGCGAATCCTGATGCTGGGCGATGACATCGGCGCCGACATCGAGAAGGGATTTGCCGGCCTCTTTCTCGGTGGCCGGATCATACCAGGTTTTGGTCCACACCACCCGCACGGTAGCTTTAGGGTTGACCGACCGGATCCCGAGGGTAAAGGCGTTGATGCCACGAATGACTTCCGGTATCGGGAAGGCGGCGACGTAGCCGATGACATTCGTTTTGGTCATGCCGCCGGCGACTATCCCTGACAGGTAGCGAGCCTGGTATATCCGGCCGAAATAATTACCCATATTCTCATCCGTTTTGAAGCCGGAACAATGGAGAAAAACGATTTTCGGAAACTGTTTGGCGACCTTGACCATCGAGTCCATATAGCCGAAACTGGTGGCAAAGATAATGTCGAAATCTTTTCTGGCCATATTCACCATGACCCGTTCCGAATCCGGGCCTTCCGGGACCGCCTCGACATAGGAGGTGGTCACCCCGTCCATCGCCTCGATGGCCTTGCGACCGACATCATGGCTGTAGGAATAGCCGGCATCTCCGACCGGAGAAACATAGATAAAACCGACCTTCAACTCCTTTTCCGCCGCACCGGCGGTGCCGACCCCGGCTGCCAGCAGCACGGCCAGCAATAACATCACTCCTCGCATCTTTTCTTCTCCTCTTTCGTTTCTTTTATAATCTTACAGAACCTGCTTCAGAAACAATTTTGCCCTCTCCTCCTGGGGATTGGTGAAAAAATGCTCCGGCGTTCCCACCTCGACCACCTTCCCCTCATCCATAAAGATGACCCGATCGGCCACTTCCCGGGCAAAGCCCATCTCGTGGGTAACGACCATCATGGTCATGCCCTCCTTGGCCAGCTGCTTCATGACATCGAGCACCTCCCCGACCATCTCCGGGTCAAGGGCGGAGGTCGGCTCATCGAAAAGCATTATCTTCGGGTCCATGGCCAGGGCTCTGGCAATGGCCACCCGTTGCTGCTGGCCGCCCGAGAGCCTGGAGGGATACTCGTTGGCTTTTTCGTGAATACCGACCTTGCGCAACAGCATCCGGGCCTTGTCTTCGGCTTCTTTCTTGCTGCGTTTTCGCACCCGGCGCTGGGCCAGGGTAAGATTTTCCAAGACGGTCATATGGGGAAACAGGTTGAACTGCTGAAACACCATGCCGACCTCGGCCCGCACCTTGTTGATATTGGTTTTTTTATTGGCGAGGTCGACGCCGTCAATGATGATATGTCCTTCGGTAAAGGTCTCGAGACCGTTGATGCACCGCAAAAACGTCGATTTGCCGGAGCCGGACGGACCGATGATCACCACCACTTCCCCCCGGGCCACCTCAGTTGACACCCCGTCCACCGCCCGGACCACCCCCGCATAGCCCGGAAATACTTTCACCACGTTTTTCGCTTTAATCACTGACGGCAAACCTCCGTTCTATATAGTAGACAAGTTGTGACAAAAGTGAAGTCACCAGGAGATACATGGCCGCGACGACAATCCAAACCTCGAAGGTGGCAAAGGTGGAGGTGATGATTTCCCGTCCCGATTTGGTCAGATCGGTGATGGCAATGACCGAAACGAGGGACGAGTCCTTGATCAGGCTGATAAACTGCCCGGACAGAGGCGGCAAAATGCGTTTCAAGGCCTGGGGCAGGATGATATCCCACATCGTCTGGAACGTGGTCATCCCGAGAGACCGGGCGGCCTCGGCCTGCCCTTTCGAGATCGACTGGATCCCGGCCCGAACGATTTCCGCGACATAGGCACCGGCAAAGAGGGCGAGGGCGCCGACCCCGCAGACGTTGCGGCTGAGATTGAAAACCGTTCCGAGAAAAAAATAGGCGATGAAGATCTGGACCAGGAGCGGCGTGCCGCGAATACATTCGACGTAGACCAGGGCCAGACCGCGGATGGTGATATTTTTCGAGACCCTGGCCAGCCCGGTGACCAAGCCGAGGATCAGGCCGAAAACACTGGAGACGGCCGAGATCCACAGGGTGGTCCACAACCCGACCATCAGCGGACCGAACCGCCAGTTCGCGGCAAAGCCCACGGTATCGCCGGCAAACAACGCCTCGCCTGCTTTTGCCTTGAAACTGTCGGCGGTAACGGTGAACACCGCCTTTTCGGCCGTGGCCGAAGTCAGGGTGACGGTGAGGTCCCGGCCATTGGCAACAACGCTGGTGACGGTGCCGTCAAAGGGGGTTTTCTGCGCTTCTTCGGCAAGGTACATGAAATACTGGGGCACTCTGTTCCAGCGCCATTGGTAATCAATTTTCTGCACCGCACCCCAGGTGCCGGCGGCCGCTCCCAACAGGATGACCGCCAGCAAGAGCTTCCAGGGCCACGTTTTGTCTGTGGCGTTCAATATAGCATCCTTTATTATTACTGGATCTCTTTCAACCAGGCATCATCCTGGAACCATTTCTGATAGATCTTGTCATATACCCCGTCATACTTGATCTGCTGCATGAAATTGTTCAGCCAGTTGAGGAAATCGGGATCGCCTTTGCGAATGGCCCAGGCCAGCGGTTCCTTGGTGAAGGGTTCGCTGAGATGAACAATTTTGCCCTGGCCTTTCTGGCTGACGGCAATGGCATTGAACGGAAGGTCGTAGATGAAGGCGTCGATTTTGCCGTTGACCAGTTCGATAACCCCTTCCTGCTCGGTTTCATAGGAGATGTATTTGGCGTTCGGAATCATCCGCTTGGTGGCCTGTTCCCCGGTGGTTCCGAGCTTGGAGGCCACGGTGTATTTGGCATTGTTCAGATCGGTGTAGGATTTCACCGCGCCGGCGAGCTCTTTTTTGAGAAGAATGGACTGGCCGATAAGGACATAGGGATCGGCAAAATTGACGCTCAGGTTCCGTTCCTGGGTAAGGGTCATGCCGGACATGATGACGTCAAACTTTTCGGTGAGCAGGGCCGGGATGATGCCATCCCAAGCGGTGGAAACCAGTTCCAGTTCCACCTTCATCGCGGCTGCCATCCGCTTGGCCATATCGACGTCGAAACCAATGATCTCCCCTTTCTGATTGGTAAGTTCAAAAGGCATATACCCGGGCTCCATACCGACTCTCAGTTTGCCGCGCTTCTGGATCTCGGCCAGGGTATCGGCGGCGAGTACCGCCCCCACCGAAAAGGTCAGGACGGCAACGGCAACGGCTAAAAACAGCGATAGTTTCTTCATCCTCATCTCCTTATAAGAATCTTACAATTTTGCTCTAAGAGCGTATCTCCTAGAAGTGAAAACGTATCATCAATGACTACCAAGCACACGTTGCTGACAATATCCCGTCGTCGGCTGCGGGCAGGTCCCGCCCCGGCGGCGCCTAACACACCTCAAGCCCGCTGAAACATTCGGTTTTCGGTGATACCAAAACCTCCCGATCAGGCAAAGCTGCCAGCTCCCTTTGCGTAACAAACTCCTTTACAAAACTCAAGAAGAATCGTATTGCAAGACGATGATGTCTGCACCACCGTCATTTTCGGCCAGCCACATTCCGAACCACCACTGTCCGGTCAGCCGCCGAGTCTTGGCCGTTTTTTTCCTCGGCAGCCAATCGTCGCGAGATTTTTCCAGGCAAATAATGTAAATTTACTGCGCGGAGGGACAATTTTGTTCTGCCGGACGAAAATGTTTTTCACCATAACAAAAACCATTGCACAACGAAAGTCCGAGATACAATCCTGCCCTGCATAATGCTGAGCACGGATCCGCCAGTTTCACCCAGCACTCCCCTTAAGCCCTATACCAGAAGGTTTGCAAAATGAAAAATATTATCATTTCAGGCTCGCTCGCCTATGATCGCATCATGAATTTCTCCGATAAATTCTCCGATCATATCCTGCCGGATAAGATTCATAACCTCAACGTCTGCTTTCAGGTGAACGGGGTCACGGAAAACTACGGCGGCACGGCCGGCAATATCGCCTATGCCCTGAAACTCATGGGCGAGAGTCCGACAATCTCGGCGACGATCGGCAGCGACCATCATAAATATTTAGAATGGTTCGCAAAAAACGGCATAAATAACAACGGCATCAAGATCGTCCCGGAGGAGCTGACCGCCGGGGCCTATATCACCACCGACATGGCCAACAATCAGATCACCGGCTTCAATCCGGGGGCCATGAAATATTCCTCGGATCTCGACGTCGCCGCCCTGAACCCGGCTGACACCCTGCTCCTCGTCTCGCCTGGCAACCTCGCCGACATGGTCACCTATCCCCGACTCTGCAAGAAGGCCGGAATCGAATATATTTTCGATCCCGGACAGGCCCTGCCCATGCTCCAGGCCAAAGATCTCGTCGAAGTTATAACCGATTGCCTGCTGCTCATCGTCAACGACTACGAATTCAACCTGATCCAGGACAAAACCGGACTCACCAACGGCGATCTTCTGGCCCTGGCGAAAACCACCATTGTCACTCTCGGCGAGGCCGGCTCGAGGATCTACAGTCCGGCCGGCTCCGTGACCATCCCCTCCTTCAAGGCCAAACGCGTCATCGACCCGACCGGAGCGGGCGATGCCTACCGGGGCGGGCTGCTCAGTGGCCTGGTGAACGGCCTTGACCTTTCGGCCAGCGCCTTAAGAGGCAGTGCCTGCGCCTCCTTCGCGGTC
>JBBRGP010000167.1:0-6126 GCA_038224105.1 Desulfobulbales bacterium
TAATGACAAAAAAGAAGATTACATCTTTGACGGCGATCTGCTTTCCCAGAATCTTGCCTATGTCGAAAAGGTCATCGCCGAGGGCCGGCCGATTCTCAACTATGTGCTCGGGGTCTACGGTCATCTGCCGCACGATACCGATATCGTCCGCTTCCCGCCCAAGGTCGATGTCGTCGGCGTCGATAAAAATTCCCAGACCGATCGCGCCATCCAGCAGTTCTACTATCGCGCCGGGGCGGTCGCCGACTATCTGAAGAAAATGCGCGAGATCGATCCGCAAAGCCTTATTCTGGTAACCAGCGATCACCTGCCGCCGCTTGACGGAGGTCCGCGAGTTTATCAGAAGCTGGGGTACACCCTGACCGCCAATGGTGAATACAAACAGAATATCTGGTTCTACGACGGCCCGCTGCGCAAGAATCTCGCCTGGCCGGACTACTACTATGAGTTTATGGATTTTCTTCTTGACGTCCTCACCGAGGAACGTATCTGCAAGCAGGTGGTCTGCAAAAACCGCGAGGCCTGGTCATTGGAGAAAATAACGGCCAGCTATAACAACCTCATGAGCAGGGGCGCGGGCATCGTCAGGTCGCCTGAGACGCTCGTTGCCGAATACCCGAACCCATTGCCGGCCGCCAGCCCGGCCACCTCGACCACACCGACCGCACCCCAGGTTCAGTAGAGTACACTCTTATCAAACAAAGAAAGGCCGTGATCAGCGTCCTGCGATCACGGCCTTGTTCAGCTTAGCATGGCCGATTAGGTTCAGTGTTCATGACTGTAGAAGGGCCATTTGTGGAAGAACCATTCATTCCACAGCAAGGGAATAATCCACCAGAAATTCCAGATCAGCGATTCACCGTGCAGCAATCTGTCGGCGATGCCATGGGCCATATGATGGTTGCCCAGGCCCCAATGACCGAAGTTAATGTAGTAAAAGAAGATATAGTTGAGGATACAGAGAACACCGACACCGGCGGTTCTGAACCAGAAGGCCGACCAGGAATCGACATCCGGCATCGGCACCATGTCGTCGAAATAGTGATGCCAGATCAGGAAGGGGATCAGGGTCATGCCGGCTATTTCGGCGGCGTGGTACCACAGGAAACGGGCCATGCTGTCGTTACCGTTGGCCTTTAATGCCTCCGTCATGTCCGGCAGCCAGAGCGGGGAAAATTTGACGCATGCCGAAGCGATGAGGTAACCGATGACGACAATGCAAAAAAACGACACCAGACCTTTCAAGGGCTGGGCGAGCTTGATCGCCGACCACGGTTTCATTCGCCAGACGTTCGGGGTCATGAACAGAACCACGATCATCCACTCCCACCAGCCGAATACCCAGTGAACATGTGGCGTTCCGCCTAAAGAGTTCCACCAGGGGAAATTCATGCCATAGGAGGTGCCGAACATTTTGCCGTAAAGCATGCCAAAGAAAGGAACGATCAATACGACGTAGAAAAACATGGTCCACATCGAGCACCAGCCGAATTCCGCCAGTCCGGCCATCGGCTGTTTGAGATCGCTGGGACGAACCGGCCACTTGCCGAAAAGGATGGTAACAAACGGGTAACTGAAGAAGCCGATGAGTACAAAGCAGACCACAGCCCGCTCGCCATATCGGGCAGCGCCGGCGACAAGTTTCTCAAGGGAGAGTTCCCTGCCGCAGGTGACCATGGTCCCTGCCGCATCTTTAAACTGGGCAATGTAGGAACCGCCGCTGGCCAAGGCCTCCAGGTTGCTCTGACTGAGAAAATTGAAGCCGAGTCCCAATACCCGGTAAAAGACGATATGGATGACAAACCAGACAAGGGCGAGATTGACCAGGGTTTCGATGATCCCTCTCGTTGGTTGAGGAATATCCTGGAAGGGCCAGTCGCCGAGGAACATGTGTTGCCACAGACCGACGAGAATCATCATGGCAAGATAAAGGACAAAGGGATAGGGGAAGGAATGAATAGGTCCCCTTGGATCGCTCAAGATATACCAAAGTATCAGGGCAATGCCAGAAAAGGCAATTAACGAAATGATTCCGGTAAGGGGTTGTCCCCACCGGGGCTTTAACTCTCCTGCAGCCATACGCTCCTCCTTCTGAGAAAGATGTCTTAGAACTTCGCTTCTACAAAAAACCGCCCAAAACTCGAGTGTTCAGGGTAGTTCCGAATTAGCGGATGCGGCGATGGAAATTTCAAGCTCTGGCAACCGTCCGAGCGCTCAGTCGAGATAGTGCCCAAGCAAAAAGATTTTTAGCCTGGGGCGGCGAAAAATCCTGGTCGATCATATGAGCAAGCGCTCAGTCGCACCGTGATGATGAACTGATATGCTCTTTTTGTCAATCTTTTTTTGAATGCGTTCGGGCTAAATCTCCTCCCCGCTCAGTATGAAAGTAAACGACCGTTAGCAGGAGGGGCTGTCGGTGCCCTGGCCGCCCGGCGGAGCGGGGACGAATTCCGCGGATCGCACGGGCTTTTCGGTGAAACCGAACTTTTCGCTGGTAAACGTCAGCGCTGGGTCAAATAGACGCCGCCCATGACGACAAGGGCGGCGGCGGTCTGGCCGCCGGTAAGCGACTCGCCAAGAACCATCCAGCCCATGACCACCGAAAAGATCGGAATCAGGTTGACATAGGCGGCGGCTTTGTTGGCCGGCACGTGTTTGAGGCCATAGTTATAGAGCCCGTAGGCACCCAGGGTGATGACCGCTCCCAGATAGACGATTGCCAGTCCGGGTCCCAGGTACAGTTTGTCGGGAAGTTCCGTCGAGGGCAGAAGAAGCAACGGAAAATAAAAAAGACAGCCGGAGAAGGCCTGGATGGCGGTGAGAAAAAAGGGTGAGTAGCGGAAGGTCAGATTCTTCATGGCGATGGTATAGCCGGTGGCGCAGAGCATTGCCAAAAACTCGAGAAAATTGCCGAGCAGCGGATTTGGGGCATCCACGGACGGTCTGCTCTGAAGGGTCAACCAGCAGACCCCGCCGACGGCGACGGTCGCACCGAACCACGACCGGGTGCCGATCCGTTCCTTGAGAAAGATTGCCGCCGCGATCATCACCAGGATCGGCAGCATGGCGGTAATCAGCCCGGCTTGCGAGGCGGTAGTGTTCTCCACCGCTTTCGCCTCAAAGATGAAATAGAGGCAGGGCTCGCACAGGACCATGAACAGGATCAGCTTGTAATCCCCCCGGCGGTAGTGGAGAGTCCGGGTAATGCGTCGGCCGATTGCCAGAAAACAGATACTGGCAACCAACATCCGGCCAAAAATGACGAACAGAGGGTCATAGGTGCGAAAGGCAAATTTCAGGGCGATAAAGGAACTGGCCCAGAGCAGCATGGCCAAGGCCAGGGCTAGGGCGGCCAGGGTACTCGTCCGGCCGAGGGTGGGTGAGGGCATGAAGAAGAGTGGAGCTCAGGGATTGCCGGAGGAGGACAAAGGATCAGCCTTAGTACCTTGTGGGATGTGAGTCGAGACAAGGTGCTGAGACCGATCCCTTCATAAGAATTGCTTAATTCTCAAGCACCCATTGTCCGGCGCTGTTGCGACAGGCGGTGGTGTAGGTCTTCTCGGTTCGGCCATCAATGGTCGCCAGGATTTCCGCTTTGCGACAGGGCCTGTCGGGGCGGCCGTAGGCCGGTTGCGGGATAACTTCATAGCGATTGCCGTTGTCCGGGTTGCGCCAGGTTGTGCCTTGTCCGGATGGCCCGGTTTCATAGGCTGTGTTCAATTGCTCCCGGTCGAATTTATCCATCTCGTTGCCGACGATATAGCCAAGCAGGGTACCGACCGCGGCCCCGATCAGTGTTGCCTCGGTGCTGCGGCCGATGGCCTGGCCGACAAGGGCTCCACCCCCCGCCCCGATGACTGCGCCCTGCTGCCCCTTGCTGTATTGATTGGCGCAGGAAGTCAGGACCAGAAGGAATACCGGCAGTAACAACAGCGTTATCTTTTTCATCTCCATATCTCCACAACAATTTTATTCGTAAAAACTGCCTCCGATTACTGTACCACATCTATTGGTAGTCATCATGCATGGCCTTGGCAATATGATTTTCGGTCCAAAGGAGCAGGGATAGTTAAAACATCAACTCCTGGAACGAGAGAATCGACGGGTAGCGGGGCGAGTGGCGGGGGTCGAGTCGGGAACTGGGTCGGGCGATGTGCACCAGGTGCCGTATTCCGTAACCGGCGGCACAGTGCAGGACCTTCTCGGTGTCATCGGCAAAAAGGATGGTCTCTTTGTCGTAGGGCAGTAGGTTCTGGAGCTTTTCCCAGAATTCTGGCTGTTCCTTGGCGGCCCCGACCTCCTTGGAGCAGACCAGCCGTTCAAACCATTGTTCGATTTTTACCTTGTCCATCTTGATTTGCAGGGCCTTGGGATGGGCGTTGGTGATGAGGTAGATTTTTTTGCCGATGCTTTGCATATAGGCGAGAAAGTCGACAACATGGGGATGAATGTTCACCAGATGGCTGATCTGTTGTTTGAGATTGGCAATATCGAGATCAAGACGATCCGACCAATAGTCGAGATCGGTCCACTGCAGGGTGTTTTCGACGCTCCGGTATATTTCCAGGAGCCGCTGCCTTGCCTCGGGATGATGAAGTTTGTGCTTTTCCGCATAAACCTTGGGGACATAGTTTTCCCAGAAATAATCATCGTAGTATCTATCGAGAAGGGTGCCGTCCATATCGAGAAATACCGCGTCGATTTCCCGCCAGGAAAAGTCCGGTCGAATCGGCGGTGGAGTCTCAGGCGGCTGGTGGAATGAGCTGGGTGAGTTCATGAAGTGTTGTGGCGATCGTGTCGAATACCAGTGCCGTCGAGGTTAAATTGCCGCTGACAATGAGCCGGCCGTCCGGGGCGAGTTTGGGGGGAATGCGTTTTTTCTGGGCAGCGCATTGCAAAAGATAGCCGGTCAGCAGCGTCGGGGCAAGAGGGGTATCATGTTGGAAGGTGAAAATGAGACTGTCGCGGCCTTGTTCGAGTTTGGCGATGCGCAAGGACGCCAATTCCTTTTTGATGGCGATGATCCGGAACAGGGTGAGGGTTTCGACCGGCAATGCGCCGTAACGATCGACCAGTTCCTCCTGGAGGTCGACCTGGCTTTCCGGCGGACCGTTGGTCAGGGCGGCCATCCGCCGATAGGTGATGTAGCGCTGGCTGATATCGGGGATGTAGCTCTCCGGGATATAGGCGGAGAGCTGGAGCTTGACTTCCGGGTCGAGTTCTTCCCGCCCAGGCTGCTCGCTCTGGGTGGCCTGGGCTTTCAGATCGGCGACGGTCTTCTGCAGCAAATCGAGATAGAGGTCATAGCCGATGGCGGCGATATTGCCGCTCTGGGATACTCCGAGCAGGTTGCCGCCGCCGCGGATCTGCAGGTCATTCATGGCGAGCTTAAAGCCGCCGCCGAGGTCGCTGCAGTCCATAAGGGCGCGGAGCCTTTCCTTGGAATCCTTGCTCAGGCTGTCGAGCGATGGGACCAGGAGATAGGCAAATGACTGGGTGCTCGACCGCCCGACCCGACCCCGCAGTTGGTAGATCTCGGCGAGTCCGAGCATGTCGGCGCGGTTGATGATAATGGTATTGGCGGAGGGGATGTCGAGACCGGATTCGATGATCGTGGTGCTGACCAGGACATTGATCTTCTTGGTGACGAAGGAGACCATGATTTCCTCGAGCTGCTTGCCGGCCATCTGGCCGTGTGCCACAGCAATACGCGCTTCCGGCACCAGCTTCTGAATCAAGCCGGCCATCCGGTGAATCGAACGCACCCGGTTATGGACAAAGAACACCTGGCCGCCCCGGCGGAGTTCCTTGCTGACCGCTTCCTTAATCACCAGGTCGTCATAACGGGCGACAAAGGTCTTCACCGGCTGGCGGTGTATCGGCGGGGTGGAGATGACCGACAGGTCGCGAATCGACAGGAGCGACATCTGCAGGGTCCGCGGGATAGGGGTGGCGGTGAGGGTGAGGATATCCACCTCCGCCCGCAATTTCTTCAGTTTCTCTTTATGGGCCACGCCGAAGCGGTGTTCTTCATCGATGACCACCAGACCGAGGTTTTTGAAGACGACATCCTTTGAGAGCAGCCGATGGGTGCCGATAACGATGTCGACGCCGCCTCTGATTAGC
>JBBRGP010000168.1:0-6124 GCA_038224105.1 Desulfobulbales bacterium
GGCGCCCTGGTCGACCATGAGGCGATAGAGCTCGGGAAAGCGCAGGTCGTAGCAGGTGCTGATCCCAACTTGTCCCCAGGGCAGATCGGCGACGATGACCCCGGCGCCGGGACTGAGCAGCTGTTTTTCCCGGGATTGAAAGCCAAAGAGATGGATCTTCCGGTACTTGGCGAGGATCCGGCCGTCCGGACCAAGGAGCAGGGCGGTATTGTAGAGACAGTCGCCGTCACGCTCGACAAAGCTGCCGATCATGGTAGGGGTCGCTTTCTCTGCGACCCTTTCCCGCAGGGCGGAGATCAGCGTTCCGTCTAAGCCCTCGGCGTCCTCTTGGTAGCGGTCGAACGAAAAGAAGCCGGAGGGCCACAGTTCCGGCAACAGGAAGAGATCGGCGGGCGGAGCCTCCTCGAGGAGACGGAGGACCGTGTCGAGGTTTTCCCCCTTGGAGCGGTCTTGAACTTCCAGTTGGATGGCGGTGGTACGAATCATGGTGTCGAGAAATTGAGGTCGGCAATCGCCATCCCGGTGAGAGAAAAACCTGGGGGAGTGATCCCTGTTGACGATTGGCTACCCCTATTTTTTGGGAAAAAACTTTACATGGTGAATATTTTCAAAATGGCAATCTTGCGTCCAGACGAGAGCATTGAATTGTTGCGCTGTTGCGAGAATAATACTATCCGCCATGGGCAGATTACAGTCGATACTGAGTCTTGAAGCGGCAATCGCCAGGGATGCTGTGAGATCGACGACTGTGCCTTTTTGCATGGCAACAGCAGCTTGAAATGCCTCGTTTTCGGTGGATTCTCGAAGGATTACCTTGAAAACCTCATAAATTGTTATTACTGGAACAACAAGCGAAGCAGGATCATTTAACGGTGTCAGGAAATATTGGGCATTGGGTTCATCGGCGAAATACGCGAGCCAGCCGGAAGAATCAAGAATATTCATACTCGATCGTCTTCCCGGGTGAATGCCGTGTTTATGCCCTTGAGGAACCCGCGGAGTTCTTTAATATCGCGTTCCGGTATGAGCTCGACACGTCCTGCATATTCCATCACCTGCATTTTCTGGCCCGGTCGAAGATGCAAGACTTCTCTAATTGATTTAGGTATAACGATTTGAAATTTTGGTGATACCGTTACGGTTTGCATGACAATCACTCCATCGATGATTTTGGTAGTATGATATCATCATCGATACGGAGTTGTCAATTGTATTAGCAAACGGAAGGTCTGGGGAGGTGCGAACACGCTTGCGGGCCGGCATGGGCCCACGGGGTTTTGTGGCAAGTGGCGTTCAGCCGCAGCCGCCGCCGGAGCCGCTGCAGGTTCCTTCGGCGCAGGGGTTGCGACGGCATTTTAGAAACGATGTACTCTTGTTCTCATAGAAGTTTTTCAGGACTTCTTCGATAAATCCCGAGGCTTCCACCGGTTTTACTCCGGACTTGGAGAGGATATCAAAAGGGGTCTGGCCTGCGCCGCTGACCAGCACCGCCCGGCAGTCGCCGAGGATCTTCGCCAGCTGGTGCCAGCGTTTGATGCCACCGCCGATGGCCGGCGTCGCCCGCTCTTCAACCTTGCGAAAGCCGTCGCCGGCCTGCTCCCAGATCTCGAGAGTCCGGGCCTCGCCGAGATGCTTGTTGACCAGGATCCCTTCCTCGGTGGCCACCGCAACGTAGCGGCGCTGTTCGGCCGGCAGCGGTTTCAGGGACGAACAGGCGGTCAGGCAGCCGCGGAACTCGGCGGTGCGGTCGTTGTCCAACAGGCCGACCGCGTCGGCGCGGCAGCGGGTGCAGTGCCGCATCTGCGGCAGATACTCCTCCGCTTTTTTGCGGAGCTGTTCCATGGCCTCCGTGGTCGGTTGCTCGATGGCACCAAAGGGAGTATTGGCGTTCGGGAACATCGCCATGCAGTTGAGCAGATCGACGCCCAGGGCTTTCATGACCTTGGCCACCTCCTCGATATGATGATCGTTGATGCCGGGGATGACGATGCAGTTGACCTTGACGGTGATGTTATGGGCCTTCAATTTTTTGATCGCCGCCAGCTGCCGTTCGAGGAGAATTTCCGCGGCCTGCAGCCCCCGGTAGACGATGTTGCCGTCGCTTACCCAGGCATAGATTTTTTGGCCGATGTCCGGATCGACGGCACAGACGGTGATCGTCACATGGGAGACCTCCAGTTCGGCGAGGGTCTCAATGTAGGGGCCGATCGCCATGCCGTTCGACGAGACGCAGAGCAGGGTCTGGGGATGGTTTTTCCTGATATTGCGCAGGGTGGCGATAGTCTCCGGGCCGTTGGCAAAGGGATCGCTGGGGCCGGCGATCCCCGCCACCCTGATCCGCGGTTCCTTGGCAAGGACCTTTTCCATATACACTTCCGCCTGATCCGGGGTGAGTAGGGTGCTGGTGACCCCGGGTCGCGACTCGTTGACGCAGTCGTATTTGCGGTCGCAGAAGTTGCATTTGATGTTGCACTTCGGGGCGACCGGCAGGTGGACCCGCCCGAATTTGCCTTTGGCATCGGCATGAAAGCAGGGATGGTTGCGGAAATCTTTGGCTCCTGAATTTTTCATGGTAGTTCCTTGCGGTGAAGAAGTGAACACGCGTTACATATAGCTGTAGCCAACCGGGGAATCGCTTTGTTTCCGGTCAATAACGGTGTTGGTGATGAGATCGAACAGGGCCTGGGCGCCGTGGTAGCCGAGGTGGAGAATACGCTGGCCGCCGACCCGGTCGTGGATGGGAAAGCCGACGCGGATAAGCGGCAGGTTTTCCTGTCTGGCAAAGGTGTAGCCCTTTGAGTGGCCGATGACCAGATCGACTTGGAGCTCCTTGGTCAGGGTCTCGATATCAAAGAAATCGATATCTTCTTTTACCACCGGCGGTTCGCCGGCGAACCCCTCCAGGACGGCGGCAACCGCTGCCGCGAACTTGCCGCTTTTGCCGCCCGAGGCGCAGAGCACCGGCTGGATGCCGATCTCGGCGAGAAAAGAGACCAGACCGACCACCAGGTCCTCCTCGCCGTAGACCACCGCCCGTTTGCCGAAGATGTATTTATGACCGTCGACCATGCTGTCGATCAGCCGACCCCGGGCCGCCTCATGCCGCGCCGGCGTTGCCGTGCCTGCGATATCGCCAAGAAGGCTGAACAGGGCATCGGTGGCCCGGATGCCGATCGGCAGACCGGTGCGGTGAAGCGGGGTGCCGTGCTTCCGCGCCAGGGCGGTACCGCCGGTTTCCGGCGGCAGGGTCGCCCCGAGTTCAATGGTGGCCCTCGCCCCGCCCATCTTCCTGATCGCGGCAAGCGGGGTGCCGCCGGCGGGGATGAGCGGATAGTCGTTGCGGGCCGGACCGTCCAGGGTGTCGGAATAGTCGGGGAGGATGGTCGCGGCGAGGCCGAAGTCGTCGCACACCTCGCGCAGGTAACGGATATCCGCCGTGGAAATGAAGCCGGAGAGGAGGTTGATCGTCTCGTTTTTACCCTGGTCGTCCGCCAGCTGCTCGACCACCGCTCTGATCGCGGCATGAAAGCCTTCCATATGGGTGCCCGAATAACTGGGCGTCGAGACATGGACTACCAGCGGTGCGTCGGGGCCGCTGAACTCGCGAGCATATTCGGCCAAAAGCATCGGCACGTCGTCGCCGATGGTCTCGGTGAGACAGGTGGTCGCCACCCCGATCAGCCTCGGTACGTATTTGCTGGTGACATTCTTCAGGCCGAGCTTCAGATTCGGTCCGCCGCCGTAGATGGCATTTTTTTCGCCGAGGGAGGAGGAGGCGATATCGATCGGTTCATTGAAGTGGCTGATGATATAGCGCCGCATGTAGGTGGCGCAGCCCTGGGAACCGTGGAGGAAGGGGACGCAGCCTTCGATGCCGCGAAAGGCGATCGATGCCCCGAGGGGTTTGCAGAGTTTGCAGGCGTTGGTGGTCGCGGTGTAGTTGGCCATCTTGCTCATGATTTTTTCTCCTCTGCTCTCCGTGGCACGAATTTCCAGACCGGGCTCATCACCGAACCGTAGACCTCGCGGGCGAAATTGAGCATGCCCTGAAAACCGGCGAGCATCTCCTTACGTTCATGGTTGTGGTCGCAGAAGGCGACTCCGAGTTTGTAGGCGATCGGCCGTTCTTTCACCCCGCCGACAAAGAGATCGACGTCCTTTTCCCGTAAAAAGGTGGAGAGCTCGAGAGGGTTGGAGTCGTCGACGATGATGGTCCCTTCGTCGGTTATCTGTTCGAGTTCGATGTAATCCTCTTTAGTGCCGGTCTGGGAACCGACCATCACCACGTCCATGCCGATCAGCCGGAAGGCCTTGACCAGGGAAAAGGCCTTGAAGGCGCCGCCGACGTAGATCGCCGCCTTCTTGCCGGCCAGGGCCTTTTGGTATTTGGCCAGTTCCGGCAAAAGCGTTGCCAGTTCCGCTTTGACCACCTGGCGGGCCTTGTCCATCATCTCCGGCTTGCCAAAATGGCGGGCGACTGTGTAGAGCGCCTCGGCCATGTCTTCCACGCCGAAATAGGAAACCCGGAGGGTGGGAATGCCGAAGCGCTTTTTCATCATATTGGCAAGATCCATGGTCGCGCCGGAACACTGGACCACGTTCAGCGCCGCCCCGTGGCTGCGCTGGATGTCACCAATCCGCCCGTCGCCGGTGATATTGGCGACCACCTCAATGCCGATACGTTCGAAATATTCCCGGATCAGCCAGATCTCGCCGGCCAGGTTGAAATCGCCGAGGATGTTGATCGAATGCTTGGCGATGCCGGCGGTATCGCCGGTCCCGACCAGCCTGCCCATGGCATCGCAGGCGGCTTCATAGCCCGCCCGTTTGTTGCCTTTCAGACCGTCCGACTGGACCGGCAGCACCGGGATGCCCTTTTCTGCCGCGACTTTTTTGCAGACCGCCTCAAGATCGTCGCCGATCAGGCCGACGATACAGGTCGAATAGACAAAGGCGGCCTTCGGCTGGTAGCGGTCGATCAGTTCGTCGAGGGCCCTGGCAAGTTTTTTCTCGCCGCCGAAAACGACATCGAGTTCCTGAAGATCGGTGGAAAACGACAGTCGATGCAGCTCCGGTCCCGACGACAGGGCGCCGCGGATATCCCAGGTATAGACGGCGCAGCCGATCGGGCCATGGACCAGATGCAGGGCATCGGCGATGGGGTAGAGCACTACCCGCGAACCGCAGAAGACACAGGCGCGCTGGCTGACCGCGCCGGCGAGGCTGTCCTTGTTGCATTCGAGGGCATATGGGGCGGACCCCTTTCTATGGATCTGTTTAGATCTTTCCTTTAAGAGGGGCAGAGAGCTCATCGGCAATGGTCCTTTGGTCAGAGTGGATAGATATGTTGCTTATCCATCTTTGAGCAAGGGCCATGCCAGGCTGGAAAATGTAGTGATATTCGAGTGATTTCAGAGTATTGAAAGGAATGTGGCGGGACGAGACCAGGTTTGCCCGGGCGGGGTTGTATCAAATACTACAAAAATGCAGGGTTGCGACGCAATGTGTAGCTTTTGCTGGTACGGCATCGGCTATCAGCCATACCGTGACCTCCGGTTCTTTCACCGCCGATTTTTGAGGTGCTTCTTCCCTGTAAGATTTTTGTAAGATTGAGGAAGTAAATACGAAATCTCAAAGTGGGGGGGAACGCCATGATGATGAGACGGATGGACAGCATTATCCGCTGTAGGCACTGCCGAGACCGACGGACACAGCTTCGGATAGCCGCGGAATTTTTCAGCATCATGACAAGCGACAAGCCGCAGGGAGACTGGTGGCGGTTCCTCAACAAAAGATTATTAATTTCGACTTGAGGACGATATCAGCCGTGACACCAAATCAACAACAGGACCTGCTTATTGAGTGGGGCCTCTATACGCCGCAGCAGCAGGAAGTCATTCTCACCGAATTTCGCCGCGATCTTGCCGGCGTGTACAGCCAAAACGACCTCCTCGAATTCCTCAAACAGAAGCTCGAGATCGAGGGATACTGGAAAAAAGTGGGCCTGGCTTAAACCCTAACCCATGGCCATGGGGGGAAGGCATCGGGTAATTTTCGGTGCGTACCCCTCATCGCCGGCTGAGCCTGTTCATCTTACCACCAGCACCGGGCAGGGCGCGGTTTG
>JBBRGP010000169.1:0-6083 GCA_038224105.1 Desulfobulbales bacterium
AGTCGTTTTATCCTGTTATTTTGCCATCTTTTCGGGTCTTGTATACCCGGGCTGAACCAGGTTCCTTGGCGATTGGTCCTTCCAGCCCCGGGTGGTGCTTATCTTCTTGATGGCATCCAGACGGCCTTGACCGGAGAGACGTTCCCAGATTTTAAACCAGGCACAAGGCTGGTCGCTGCTGATTTCGCAGTTCCCTTTGTTGGTCCCTCCGCAGGGGCCGTTTAAAAGTCCTTTGGCACACATGGTGATCGGGCAGATTCCCCCGGTCCAGCCGAGAACGCACTGGTGGCAGGAACGGCAGCGTTCCTCATACCAGCCCACGGCTTGATTAACGGCGAGCCCGCTGGTGTCGACCGCCGGGAAAGTGGGAATGCTCGGATATCTCTCGGCGAGAAACTGAATGCCGACCCCGCAGGCCATGGACAGCAAGGCATCGAATTTTCCCTCTTCAACGATGTTGTCGAGCTCGGCCAGGTACTCGCGGTCGCATTGCCGCTCGATGGTGTGACCCTGAATGTCGATGGGATCATCAGCGAGCCGTCTCGCCATCTCGATTTCGGTATTGAGCATGGCGACTTCTTTTTCCCCGCCGGCCAGGCAGACGGAGACGCAGGTTCCACAGCCGACGTTCAAAACCTTGTTATACCCTTGGAGCATGGCCTTGATCTCGGCAAAGGGTTTTCTTTCGGCAACTATCATAAAATCCTCCAAAACGGACCGGGACGAATTTTGTCCCGGTCCAGTGAAATACTAAAGACCGACGTTTGCGAGATCCGGCCCGAGGTATACTCTTTCATTCTCCCCAAGCATGCCCATGGACAGGCAGATGAGTGTCCAGAGATGCACGGTATGCCAGTTGCCTTTGTTATGTTCGCACAGGTCGTGGATCTGGGCATGGCAGTTATGACACGGAGTGATGGCATACTGCGCGCCCGTGCTCATGATCTGCTCGACCTTCAACCGGCCATATTCACGGCGGGCTTCGGAAAATCCCGACTGCAGGAATCCACCGCCGCCGCCACAACAGTAGTTGTTCGATTTGTTGGGTGTCATGTCGATGAAATTCTCCTCGCCGACAACCTTTTTGACCACGTAGCGTAGATCATCGGCGACGGGGTCGCCGAAGGACTTCCTGACCAGCTGACAGGGATCCTGGACGGTGAAGGTGACTTTCAGGTCTTTGTTCCAGTCGGAGCTCACCGGCAGTTTTCCCTCCCGGATCCATTTGGCGTAATACTGAATGATGCTGGCTATCTCGAACTTGTGAGAGATGTTGAATTTTTTCAGTCCGGCCCGGACTGCGAAAAGTTCGTGTCCTCACTCCGTGTTGAGCCAGACCTTGCAGCCCAGGTCGTCGACGGCTTTCGCCTTGACCTGGATAATATGTTCCCAACTCTTGTTATCGGCGAGGAACATGCAGTAGTTTTCCGCCGCCCATCCTTTGGAACCATAGGTCCAATCGGCTCCCACCGTGTTGAGAATCTTCCAGAGGGGGATCATCTCGTCGGGCTCGGTTACCGGCTCCCTCGAGTTCTGATTGAGGAAGAAATAGGCCCCTTCTTTATCCATGGGGGCCTGCAGCTTTTCAAATCCCGATTGATTCTGGCGAACCTCCTCGGCGACGTCTTCAACCACGAAACGCCAGTCCTCCTCGGTGGCCCCCATGGCGCTGCAGGTATCGTTGCGCAGGGCCATGTCGCATGAACCCAGGATACCTTTGGGTCGCAGCTCACGCGGTCTGCTGTTCCTCAGGTTAAATACCAGCTGGGGGATATCGATTTTCATCGGGCAAACATAGACACAGCGCTGGCACATGGTACACATCCACGGCCAGTCGGAGGCCAGCAGTTCCTCGTCCATGCCGAGAGCCGCCATCCGCAACATTTTTCGTGGGTCCAGTCCTGCCAGTCCGGTTGCCGGGCAGCCGGAAGTGCAGGCTCCGCAGGTCAGACACATGTCAAGGTTGCCGCCTTCGGGCAGCAGCTCTTTGACCGTGTCCATGAACCTGCTTTTCTTTTTCCCGCCTATTTTTATTACTCCAACAGACATAGTTGACTCCTTTAGTTAGGCTTATGTCAGCTTTTTCAACGTATCTTTCAAAGGGTTTGATCCAGGTGAAATCGCCCTTATGCCGGGGCAGCGACTTTCCTGGGTTTTGCCTTCAAAGGATTGGGTCCGAGGGAGAGGATATGATCGGTCATCTCCTGGGCGTATTTTGCAAAGGTCGGTCCTTCTCCCGACGACAGGTTATACATCCTGACCCGGTCGCCTTCGATGCCGATCTCCTCCAGAAGCGCATGGATGTGATCGACACGTTCCCGGCAGCGAAGATTGCCCTGATTGTAATGGCAATTGCCCTCCATACAGCCGACGCAGTACACCCCGTCGGCACCTTCCTGGAAGCATCTGAGCAGGTACATCACATCCACTTTGCCGGTGCAGGGGACCCGGATTATTTTTATATTGGTGGGGTACGTCAGTCTCATCGAACCTGCCAGGTCCGCAGCGGAGTACCCTCAGTAGTCGCAACAAAATGCTACAATAGTCGGTGTAAATTCGGCCATTACATTCCTCCCGCCAGCAGCGTTTCAATCGCGCATGTGATCTGGTCGTCTTCGTAGTTATTAAGCTTGATGGTCTGTCTTGGGCAGACACAGGCGCAAACCCCGCATCCTTGACAAAGTGCCGGATCGATCTGGATTTCCCCTTCCTCGACATTGAATCTTGGCACCTCAAACGGACAGGACCGGACGCAGGTTAGACACTTGACGCAATGGTCCGGATCCACCTGGGCTTTAATGGCCGACAGTTTGATCTGATCCTTGGAAAGGAAGGTGACGGCCCGCGATGCCGCGGCGTTGGCCTGGACGATGGCCTCGGAGAGCAGTTTCGGGCCATGGGCGGTACCGCATAGGAAGACACCGTCGCTGCCCATATCCACCGGACGGAGCTTGACGTGCGCTTCGAGGAAATATCCTTCGGCGTTGGTGTTCAGCTTCATCTTTCTGCCCACCTCTTCCGAACCGGCCGGGAACACCCCTGCCGAAAGGGTCAGGAGATCGGCCTGGATCTCGATGTCTTTTTGCAGGACATGGTCTCTGACCGTCACCAGTATCCCTTCGCCCGTCGCCTTGGCAACCGGCGGGTTGTCTTTCTGGTAGCGGACGAAGATGACGCCCTGTTTTCTCGCTTCGGTGTAATAGTCTTCCATCAGACCGTACATCCGCATGTCCCGATAGAGGATAAACACCTGGGTGTCCGGACTGCTTTTCTTGATGGCCAGCGCATTCTTGACCGCCGACTGGCAGCAGATCCTCGAACAATTGGGCCGCTCGTCATTGCGGGAGCCGACGCATTGGATCATAACGACGGAACCCAGATCCGCGGCGCCTTTTTCCGCGAGCCTGTCACTCAGCTGGGTTTGGGTAAGGACCCGGGCATCTTCCCCGTAGAGGAATTCCTTGGGGGTGTATTCCCCGGCGCCGGTGGCGACGATGATGACACCATGATGGATTTCCTGCGGTTCTACCTTGCCTGCCCGCACCACGGTTTTGAAGTTGCCCTGGAAGCCCTCGAAACCGACGATCTCCGAATCGGTAAGAACGGTGATCTTCTCATCGGATGTGACCTGGGTCGCCAGCTGCTCAACATAGGCCCTGATGTCGGCGCCTTCAATGGTATGATGCAGCTTTCGTCCCATGCCGCCGAGTACCGTCTGCTTCTCGATCAGGGTGGATTCAAAGCCCTGCCGGGAGAGATCGAGGGCGGCGTTCATGCCGGCGACGCCTCCACCTACGACCAGGGCCCGCTTGTTGACGGGGATAACTTTGCCATGAAGCGGTTTTAAAAGGACGGCACGGGCAACGGCCATGCGCACCAGATCATAAGCCTTGGCGGTGGCGAGTTCCGGATTGTAGGCATGCACCCAGGAGTCCTGATTGCGGATATTGGCCATCTCGAACAGATACCTGTTCAGGCCGCATGCCTCCAGGGTCTCCATGAACATCGGGGCATGGGTTTTCGGGCTGCAGGAGGCGACGACCACCCGGTTCAGTTTGTGCTCGAGGATTTTATCCTTGATCTTGGCCTGGGTATCCTGGCTGCAGGTAAAGAGATTGTTGTCGGTAAAGACTACTCCCGGCAGGGTTGCTGAATACTCCTGCAGGCCGGGAACATCGACGACACCGGCAATATTGGTGCCGCAATTACAGACAAAGACACCGACCCGCGGTTCCTGGCCGGAGATGTCGATCTCATCTGGAATCTCCCGAACCTTGGTGTCCATTCCCCGTGCCGCGGCGATCTGGCAGCCGGCAAGACCCGCCGCGGCGCTGGCTTCGGTCACCGAGGCGGGGATATCCTTCGGTCCCTGGAAGGTGCCGCAGGTGAAGATGCCCGGCCTTGAGGTGGTAAGAGGAGAGAAGGGGTGACTGTCGATGAACTTGTGTTTGTTGACATTGACACCCAGTTTTTCCGCCAGTTCCAAGGTGGATTTGGAAACCTCGAGGCCGACTGAGAGAACGAGCATGTCGAACTCTTCGTCTATCATCATGCCGTTTTCGTCGGCAAAGCGTAAAATGAGGTTTCTGTTCTTCGGGTTTTCGATCACCGAATGGATTCTGGCTTTGACAAAACGGATCCCTTCCCGGTTTTTGGCACGGTTGTAATACTCCTCGTAATCCTTGCCGAAGGAGCGGATGTCCATATAGAAAATAGCCGTATCGAGATTGCCGCCGGCGTGTTCCTTGGCGATCATTGCATCCTTGATCGCGTACATACAACAGACGGAGGAACAATAGCTATTTCCGCACTTGTTGTTATCCCTTGAGCCGATACACTGGAGCCATGCGATCTTCTTGGGCTCTTCGTGATCAGATGGCCGAACCAGATGCCCCAAGCAGGGGCCGCCGGAGCTGAGCAGCCGCTCGAATTCCAGGCTGGTCACAACATTGGGATTTTTCTTGTACAGATAGATTTCTGAAAGGGGAGAAGGATCGTATGGTTTGGCACCAGTTGCGAGAACTACGGAACCGACAGTGAGATCCTTGTCAACTGGTACCTGATTGTGATCAATGGCGCCGGCAAGACAGGCATTAAAACACTGGTAGCACTCTGAACAAATACCGCAGCTCATACATCGGTGCGCTTCCTTCTTTGCCATATCCTCGTCAAATCCGTAGGCGACTTCGAGCCAGTTACCAGCGCGGGATTCGGGGGCAAGGTGCTTGGCCTTGATGCGCTCAGTGATGCCTTCACCCTCAATAGCAGGTCGTACATATTCCCAGACCTTTTCACGGCCTTCCTTCAGGTCCAGGTTATTTATAAAACGGTGGATGGAGATCGCCGCTTCCTTACCGCAGGCAACCGCGTCGACCACGGATTTTGGTCCATAGAAGGCGTCGCCGCCGGCAAAAACCCAGTCGATTGGGGTCTGCAGGGTGACGGGATCAGCCTCCAGGCCGCCCGGCCTCGAGATGGCAATCCCTTGATCCTTGATGCCTTCCAGATTGGCGCTCTGGCCGATGGCAATAATGACTGTATCAGCGGTAAAGGTCTGACAGACGCCTTCATCATATTTCGGATTGAAGCGGCCGTTTACATCAAAGACCTGCGTACAGCTCTTGAATTCTATGCCGGAGATTTTATTTTTAGAATTATCCAGGAAGAGATTTCTGGGGCCGAAGCTGTTGACGATCTCGATATCGTCTTCCAGCGCCTCGGTGATCTCATATTCCCAGGCGGGCATTTCTTCGCGACGTTCGAGGCAGATAAGCGTTACCTTCTCGGCGCCAAGACGTTTGGCCACTTGGGCCACATCGACGGCGACGTTTCCACCGCCTACGACCACGACTTCTTTGCCAACTTCAATTTTTTTACCTTTGGCGGCATCGCGCAGGAAATCGACCCCCTGCAGGACACCCTCAATATCTTCGTTTTCAACGCCAAGCTTTCTACCGTTGTGCAGGCCGATCGCCAGGAAAGTGGCGGCATAGCCATCTGCTTTCAGGCTTTCCAGGGTGATGTCTTTGCCGAAGGTAACACCGCATTTGATTTCGGCACCCATCTTCTCGACCACCTTGATT
>JBBRGP010000170.1:0-6028 GCA_038224105.1 Desulfobulbales bacterium
CAGGTCGGTAACAACGATCTCCGGTTGATAATCCTGGAGAATTTCCAGCGCCTCAAGCCCTGTCCCGGCCGATTTGACAAGACACCCTTCCTGACTGAGAATGGTCGATACCGCCTTGAGCAGAACGGGATTGTTGTCGACGACGAGGGTCTTGATAGCCATATGCAGCTCCCGTGACATGAAGTGTCAATCACTCTTCGCGCCTTCCGCTTAAAACCCGTTCTTCGCGGGCCTCGGTCAATTGCGAGAACTTTCGTCCTCGCCGTTCTTCGGGGCAAGGACAGCCACCCCGGCCGGAGCGCCCTGGCTAAAAATGACTTCTTTAAAAAAGCCTACCAGCTTTCGCCTTCTCCCAACCATTTTCAGCTGTTCGGGAATAAGGTCGGTCTGGCTGATCTTCATTACCGACATTTTATACTCAATGTGGCTGGCCAGACGATTATCGACATACCATGCATACATCAGCCCCATCAACAGTCCCGGGGGAGTGAAGCCCTCACCGTTGTTGACCAGGCGGGTATAGTGGCTTGCATCGGCGGTGCCGCTCATTCTCGCCAGGGCGAGAAACGACCGTAGTTGGGACCGGGTCAAGAAACTCCTGTGCGTGCCTACTTTCTTCAGATGAAGATGATATACCCGGCCGAGGGGGATCTGGTCGATGGTCACCTCACCCATCTCCTTCTTCTCGGCGTAATCGCCAAGCAGCGATTCTCCGAGCGCGATCATCAAGGCGATTTCGAGCCGTTGCCGGATCCCGATCTGATCGCTTCTGATCTTGATGGCCTTATCGTCCGGGTCAAAAAAGGAAAACACATTGTCCCATTGCTGATCCCGGCGCCAATACCGCCGATCGATGCAATGAATGGCTTCAAAATAGTCAAGGTGATCGAGCGGTATGACTGGATGATTCCAGAGGATTTCACAGATATCTGCTTTAACCTGCCGAGGATCGAGGGTGAGGTCATTGCCGATACATTGAATCTCCAGCCCGGCCAGTTTTTCCTTGATGCCGAGATATTTTTGAAAAGGCAGAAGGCATGAACCGCCGGCGGGAGGGAACCTCGTCGGCAAGGGAGCAGCCGCCGGCGACGGTGGCCCGGCAACCGGCAGAAAACAGCTGCGCCCGTTGTACAGACCTTTAATGGCCAGGGCGAGAGTGTCCGGGTCGTGCTGAATGACCCCCCTTTCCACCAAAGCCTCGTGGGAATAGACGCCGCATTCGATGGGGCGGTAATGTTGCTGGAGAAGGGCATCCCGGTCGAGGAAGATCGGCACCTTCCCCTCTACGGCATAGCTCTGCAGGACCGACGCCGGGATGTCGTTGAGGGAGATGCAGAGGACCTCGTTGAACAGCCCTTGAATTCCGCCCGGAATATTTTTTTCATAAGCTCGGATCATGTCGGAGACATGGAATTTTCTTTCCGGATCGGCAATACTCAGATCAGTTTCGCCGGCCTGCACCCAAAGATTGGAGACCAGGATCTTCAAGGCCTGGCGGTTATTGCGCACCGCATCGGCCAGCCCCGGCACCATAAACACCGGGATGATCGAGGAATATAAACTTCCCGGGGCAAGGATCAGAATATCGGCCGCGGCGATATCGGCCAGCACCTCCTCGTATATCCGGATGGTATCGGAATAATCGATCTGCACACTGTCGACGGGAAATCCCCGGCGCGAGTCACTCAGTTTGTGTTCACCGATGATCTCCACGCCATTGGTGTAGAGAACCCGAAGCTGGGCGGGGGTTGAGGTGCACGGCAGTACCGCGCGGTGACAGGCGCCGAGTACCCGAGCCAGGGCATTCATCCCCTTGTAGATCGCAATGTGCAGCAGTTCCTGGTTACGGGATAGCTGGCTGTTGGAAAATTCCTGATCAATTTCCCGGTAAACGGCGGCGGCGAGCAGCAGATTGCCGAGGCAATGGGGCCGCCCGAGAGTTGCGGCGAGCCGCTGGTCGCTAAAGAGATATTCCAGGAGATGTTTGAGATACTGTTCCAGGGCCCGCGGGAGCTTTCGTATTTTTTGGTCGATAATCGCGGAGAAAGGGGCGTTGGCGGTAAACGGTTCGCTGAACCGCCAATTGAAGAGTTCGGCAAGAATGGTGGCGACTTTGATCGCCTCCAGGTTATCTATTTTATATTTTTTTTGCAGATTACGGCTTTCGATGGAAGACAGCAGCACATGCCGCATATCGCCGACGGCAACGAGCGGCAGATCTTTCAGCAGTTGGCCGGTGGAACCGCCGTCATCGGTAACACAGACCACCGAATGGGTCTGCGGAAAGATTTCTTTGAGGCCGACAAAGGGCTTCTTCGCCCAATTTTCCCTTCGGGAATCGCCGCCGATGATGTTGGACAGTCCTGTTCCGCCGCCGAAGACCACGACCTTGACATCCTCGACGCTCGTCTCGAGCAGTTCCTGACGCAGGGCAAGGAGAAGGTTTTTGGCCTTGAAATGAACATTGGCGGGGACGCCGCGAAGAACAAGATCGACGATCTTTTCCCGCAGATCGAGTTGCGGCAGGAGGTCCAGGGGAGAAAGCTGCACCTCATGGATTTCTCGAAGTTTTTCAAGTATCAAACCTGGCCTCATCAGGGTGCGGTCGGGAGATTTTACACCTATCTTCGGTTATTTCTCGGCAACAGTCAATATCTTATAAAGCGTCAAGCAGATATCGCTCCACCCGCCGGAGGTCTTCCGGTGTATCGACCTCGATAGAATCGTACTCGGTGAGGCTCAATTTAATTTTATAGCCATATTCCAGCACCCGTAACTGCTCGAGCTTCTCGAAGCGTTCCCACTCCCCTTCCGGCAGAGCGACAAACGACAGCAGGAAACCTTTGCGATAGGCATAGAAACCGAGGTGTTTATAATAAGTCGGTTTGTTCGTGTCGCTTGGATTACGTTGAAACGGGATCGGCGATCGGGAAAAATAGAGCGCATAATAATCCCGGTCGAACACCGTCTTGACATGATTAGGGTCGTTGATTTCTTCCTGGCGGACGATTTTATAGATGAGGGTGGACATCGGCAGTGCCGGATCATCGAGGAGCGGTTGGGCAACCTGCCGCACTACCTCGGCCGGGAACAGGGGTTGATCGCCCTGAATGTTGACCACCACATCATGTTCGGAGATTCTGAGGATCTCCGCCGCCTCGGCGAGTCGATCGGAACCGGAAACATGATCCTTGCGGGTCATGACATATTCCCCGCCAAAACCTTCAACGCATCGGGCGATCCGGATATCGTCGGTGGCGACTACGACCCTCGAGAGCATCGGCACCGCCCGGGCCCGCTCCACCACATGCTGAATCATCGGTTTACCGGCAATCAGGGCCAGCGGTTTACCGGGGAAACGGTTCGATTCATAACGGGCGGGGATAATTGCAATGACTTCCGGTTTTTGTATGGGCATGGTAAAGGTACTGGTTATTTAGAGGTGAGTCAGGTAATAACATCCCACAAGGGGGTATACGTGCCTTCACGAAATTCTTTTCAAAAACAAGAAAAGAATTTCTAAGTCACTCATGCCGACGATGAGCCTTTGCCTGTGTACTGCCACGAGAGGAAAAGAGAGATGAAGCCTCCCCTTGCAATCTCCGTTTCATCTACAATACATTCTCCGACAATTCTACAAAAAGCAGCCGATCTTGCCAAGAAACTCGACCTGCCTTTTATTCCGGAGCTGGCCGAATGTTCGGCCGAGGTGGTTCTTGCCTATACCCCGGAAGGTCTGAAGCTCCTGCGCCCCCCGCTGCCCGTCAAGAAGCCTCTCTGTCTGCTCCATGTCGATTTTGTCCACGGCAAAAATGGTTACCGCCTGGCAAAAGATCGCACGATCAAACAGCCGCTCGCCCGGGCTGCCGGCATCAAGCCGGGATATCGGCCGCGCATTTTCGATGGCACCGGCGGTCTGGGCGGGGATTCCCTGGTTTTGGCGGGTCTCGGCTGCCAGGTAACCATGTGCGAAAGGTCGCCGATCCTCGGCGCACTGCTTGAAGACGCGATGCTGCGGGCAGCCGACGATCCGGCAACGGCGGCGATTATCGAACATCGGCTGCGCTTGGTGGTAGCCGACAGCAAAACCTATCTGGAGCAATGCCGGGAGATGTATGCAACCATCTACCTCGATCCGATGTATCCCCATCGCCGCGATTCGGCGCTGAACCGGCAGGCGATGCGAACCATCAGAACCCTGGTCGGAGATGACCAAGACAGCGGAGCGCTACTGGATATTGCCGTCGCCAGGGCTGAAAACCGGGTCGTCGTTAAACGTCCACGGCACGCCCCGACCCTCACCGAGAGGTTGCCCTCGCACGTTGTTGCCACCCAAAACAGCCGCTTTGACATCTATCTGACGTTCAACGACCAGCCGTCATAAATTATTTGTGGTACTTCTCTCCGGCCTTGATCGTGTATGCCCGGTACAGCTGTTCAACGAGAAGCATGCGGATCATATCATGGGTGAAGGTCATCTGCGACAGCGATAGAACCAGATGCGCGGCCTTGTGCACCGAGGCGGCATGACCTTCCGGGCCGCCGATGAGATAACACACCTGCTTGACCCCCTGCATCTCCCACTCGTCGATCTGGCGGGAAAAAGCCTCGGAGGCAAACTGTCTGCCTCTGGCATCGAGAACGACCAGCAGCGCGCCCGCCGGCACGGCCTGCAAGAGCTGCTGGCCTTCCGCCTCGACGGTCGGCAATCCCCTTGGTCTCCCCTTCTCCTTCAGAACCGTTATCGCAAATACGGTGTAATGCTGCAACCGGGCTGCATACTCCTGAACCCCTTCGGCAATGAAGTGGTCTTTGATTTTTCCCAAAACCAGGAGATCGTGTTTCATGGCAAGCCGCCCCGGGGGCTTAGCAGGCGAAGCGGGTGTCCCCCAGCAGCTCCTGGAGAATGTCGCAAAATTGTCGATAGGAGAGGTTTTTGTTAATGCCGGGACAGGACTCAGCGATAGTCAGATAGTTATTCTCATCGGTCAGAATCGACGGATGCAAGGGCCATTGTCCGCACCGCCAGGGTCTTCCCGCATGCACCTTACAGCCCTGGTTATAGAAAATACAATGCCCGTCGGTGGTTTGCATCTGCACGGTTTTACCGGTGGTCCGCCAGAATTTTTGGCGAACCACCGCTTCCGGGAGCGCCAGAGCGCCGATCATGCGTCGCTGGTCCTCCGCATTGAGAGAGACGGTGGTATGGCCATGGCAGCAGGAGCCGCATCGCTGACAGACAAAAATCATTGATACCGATGACATTCTTACCTCTTCAGATCTGAAAAAAAGTTCAGGCATTGCCAATGACATCTTCGTAGGTCGTGATGTCTATGCCATAGTGCATTGCGGCTGCCTTCCATTTGAATTCGTCGGGACTGGCGAAGATGATGTCGTCATTGGCCGGGACGCTCAACCAGCCGTTGGCCATCAGTTCATATTCCAGTTGCCCGGGCCCCCAGCCGGTGTACCCGAGAATAAAGAGGTAGTTGCGCGGGCCTCGGCCGCGGGCAATATCCTCAAGAACCCTGGTCTCCCGGGTGAGTGACACCGTTTTACTGATATCCAGGCGGTGTTCGGCGGCATACTCGGAGAGATAAAGAATGAACGCCGACTCCAGTTCCACCGGGCCGCCGACATATACCGGCGGCAGTTCCCCAGGGGGTACGGGCAAATTGGCGTTGCGGAGGATCTCGGCCAGGGAAAAGGCCCTGTTCGGTTGATTGACGGCGACGCCCATCGCCCCTTCGTCGTTATGGGCGCAGATATAGATAACATGCTCCTCAAACCGTGGATCGGGCATCTGCGGAGTCGAGACCAGAAAGGTGCCGGCCAGAGAGTTCGCGATAGCTGGTGTGTGTTCGTTCATAGCCCATCCTCGTCAATAAAAGTGTCTGCCCAAAAAGGATATAAAGAGGATGTCTTGCCTCTTTGCAAGGATTCTATCAGACGGAGCTTTGCTCCGTCAAGATGTTCGCGGCCGGTCGGGTTCGCTTGGCCGGGACAATCCGTAGCCGCCTTCCAGATA
>JBBRGP010000171.1:0-6022 GCA_038224105.1 Desulfobulbales bacterium
ATGACCCGGCCCCTGGCCTTTCTGGTTGTGTCGGCGCGCAGTTCGAGAATTTCGGCAAGCAATTGAATCGACTCGAGGAGCGAATCGATGCCGATGTGCTTTTTGGCCGAGGTCTCGCAATACATGGTCTGACCGCCCCAATCTTCGGGCATGAGATTCAGGTCGGACAACTCGCGTTTAACCCGGTCGACATCGGCATTTTCCTTATCAATCTTGTTTACCGCCACGATAATCGGGACATTTGCCGCCTGAGCATGATGAATCGCCTCACGAGTTTGATCCATAACCCCGTCGTCGGCGGCGACAACGAGGACAACGATATCGGTCACCTGGGCGCCGCGCGAACGCATCTCGGTGAATGCGGCATGGCCCGGGGTATCAACGAAAGTGACATCGCCGGAGCTCGAGCGGACGTGATATGCCCCAATGTGCTGGGTAATCCCGCCGGCCTCGCCCAAGGCCACGTCGGTTTTACGGATGGCGTCGAGAATCGAGGTCTTACCGTGGTCAACATGGCCCATTACCGTAACGACCGGGGAGCGCAGCCGTTTTTCGCCACCTTCTTCGGCCTCCTGGAGAAGCTGGACGCCAATTTCCTCGGTTATCCCCTGCTCGACCTCATAGCCAAAATCGGTGGCGATGAGCATCGCCGTTTCGGTATCCACCGGCTGATTGATGGTGGCCATAACCCCAAGCCGCATGAGCTTGGCGATTATTTCGCTGGCCTTTACCTTCATGCGCTGGGCAAGCTCACCGACACTGATCGAATCAAAAACCTTGAACCTCTTTTTACTGGCTTTCATCTCAGCGGGAGGAGGCACTACTTTGGGCATTTTCCGGCCTCTTTTCCCGCGTCGGGCGGCTCCGTCGCGATCAACCAGATAATCTTGGGCGAAATGGGTGAATTTCACATTTTTTTGACTCTTTTTCGCACCACGCCGGATCTCGCTCTCTTTTTCGGCATCGAACTCGGCGCCTTTTTTCCCCTTTTTCTTGGCCCGCGCGGTCTCTTCGATCGCCGCTGCTACCGCATCCACCGGCCCAACCGGCCCCGGCCGTCTTGGCGGCGGCGGTTTAAGCGGTTTTTTCTTGGGACGGGCGGGCTCCTCCTCCGCGGCCACCGGCAGCTCTATGGTCCGCACCACCCTGGCCATGGCTTTTTTGGGAACCGCTTTCTTCTCCCATTTATCTTTCTTTTCAGGTCGGGCAAAAGACGTGACCTGCCCGCCGGCCTCTTTCACCGGACCGGTTTTTGCTTCCGGTTGCGGCTCGTCCTGCGTCTCGATTGTTTTAGCCTCCTCGCCAATCACCTCAGCGATCGATTCCTCGTCCGGCTCAACATCCTGGCCATGACCGGGCATGGTCGGCTGGACCGCTTTCGCCACCACCGTCTTTTCTCCGGCAGCGGCGGTGACGGGGGGGATGACAGGCGATTTCGTCGACTTTTCCGGAAGGCCACGGGCCACCGGCGCTTCGGTCTTCGGATGTTCGGCAATCACCTCGGCAGCGGGCTTGCCGTCGGTACTTCTGGTTTCAGCGATGTCGGGTGGGAGCTGGGTCTCGGGTTCGGCCTCGAGGGTTTCCTCGACGGCTGCCGGTCGGCGCCGGATTACCGTGGCTTTACGCCGAATGACGGTCGGTCGGTCGTGGTCGCTGGCAATACGCTTTCCCACCTTTTCGGTGCTCGCCGCTTTTAGAATTGCATTCCGGATACTTTCAGCCGTTGCGTCGTCAACCGAGGAGCTGTGCCCCTTGATGTCAAAACCCCATTCAAGCAGCTTGTCAGCTAACGCTTTACTGTTCATGCCGGCCTCCTTGGCCAGCTCATACACCCTGATTCTGCTCATCCCAGACTCCCGTATTGCATCGCAAAAGTAATTTCACCCATCAATGATAATGTGCCGCTGCCCTGTGCTTGGTGAATAAATTTAAATCTCTTTGGTTAAAGACGAAACACTCTTTTCCATTTTTTTTTCTGTTTGAAAAAGGTGTGGTGACACCTCTCCTCCCTGCAACAGTAGGCCCCCCGCCCCGGTTCAGTCTGCCGGGAATCGGCAATCGGCATCTCACCCCGCCAGACATACCGCGAGAGCTCCTGTTTTGGTCGTCTCTTCCCGCAGGAGATACAGGTCCTTTCCGCCACCATCGCCATTTCCCCAAGCCGGCACTGAATTTCGCCTACTCCTGCCCGTTTTCTTCGGCGACATCGTTCATTTCATCCGGGGACGAATTCTCCGATGCCGCGGCATTAACGGCAGGTTCAGCCGAGGCGACGGTTTCGTCTGTAACCACGTTCGGTCCAATAAAGGGTTTGGTCTTTGCTTCCTCGATCAGAGCCTGGGCGAATTCTTCGTCAATGGCCCGCACGACCATCAGCTCCTCGACATTTTTTTGCGCCAATATCCCCGAGGAGGCAATACCCTTGGCAAGGAGTTGATCCGCCAGGGCTTCGTCTATCCCCCGCAGACCGAGCAGCGACTGATATCCCGGGTCAGACAGGTTGGCATAGCGCTGTTCACTTTTGACGTCTATCCGCCAGCCGATAAGCTTTGAGGCGAGTCGGACATTCTGTCCCTGTCGACCGATCGCCAAAGAAAGCTGGTCGTTGGGGACAACGACCAGCAGCGACCTGGCGTCTTCATCGGCCATAACCATGCTGACATGGGCGGGGGCCAGGGCATTGTAGACATACTTGGCCGGATCCGGACTCCAGGTGACAATGTCAATGCGCTCCCCCTGCAGTTCCTGCACGACATTCTGGACCCTTGATCCCTTCATCCCGACACAGGCCCCAACCGGATCGATATCGCTCTCGGAGGAACTGACCGCTATTTTGGCGCGAAAGCCGGGTTCCCGGCTGACCCCCATAACCCGGACGATCCCTTCCGCCATTTCCGGCACTTCCATTTGAAACAGTTTGGCGAGAAACTCGTCACAGGTTCTCGACAGGATCAACTGGGAGTCACGACTGGTCTGGCGCACCTCTTTCAGGTAGGCTCTGATCCGATCGCCCTGTTTGAAGGAACGTTTGGCGATTTGCTGATCCTTTGGCAGTATCGCATCGGTTCGCCCGAGGTTGACGATCATATTGCCCCGTTCGAAACGCTGGACGATCCCGCTCACCACCTCGCCGACCCGGTCCTTAAACATATCGTAAATGACTTCCCGTTCGGCATCCTTCATTTTATGGATAATCACCTGCTTGGCGGACTGCGCGGCGATCCGGCCGAGATCGCTGATGTCCTCCATTTTTTCTCCAAGTTCATCACCGATCTGCACTTCGGGGTCGAGTTTTAAGGCATCGCTCAGACAAATTTCCGCCTGATCATCGCTCGCCTCTTCAACCACATTCCTGAACTGGAACACCTCAACTTCGCCGTACTCTTCGTTGTAGCGAACTTCGATCTCGCGACGACTCCCGAATTTCTTCCTGGCAGCAGATTGAACAGCCTCTTCAATGGCCTCTATCAGCAATGTTTTATCAAAACCTCGATCTCTGCTGATCTGGTCGATTATTCGTTTCAAATCTGAGAGCATTCTCTTACCCCGTTAACTTTCAGCTCCGTCATCGCGGAGATTTTTGCATTGTTCAAACAACCACGGGCCCGTCCCGCTCAGATGGTCAACCTGGCTTTATTAATCATCTCAAAGGTGAACCGCACCGAACCGCCGTCGATCAACTTGAGCTGGATCTGATCATCTTCCACATTCTCGATCTCCCCTTCCAGCACCTTGCGACCTTCAATCTCCTCGTGCACCTTCACCCGCGCCTTTTTGCCCAAAAAGCGAATGAAGTCGCCGGTCGACCTCAGCGGTCTTTCCAAGCCGGGCGAGGATACCTCAAGATGATATGCATGATCGATCAAATCTTCCACCTCAAGGAAATTGCTCAATTCACGACTGACATCGCTGCAGTGGCTGAGGGTCACCCCCGATTGCGAATCGATGATCGCCCGCAGTACCCACCCATGTCCTTCCTTGCGAAACTGTACCTCAAAGAGCTCCAGTTCCATGGTGGGCAGAAGGCTGTGTAAAAAATCACGTACGGTATCGATGATCAACTGGCTCATTCTTGAAAACCTTGTACACTGCGCCCTGTCGAACGTGGTTGTTCCCTCATCCTGAACAGCCGCAACAACTCTTATACGCGGACATAAAAAAAAGCGGGCAGAGCCCACTTCCGAAAGCCGTCCTGCCATAAAGCACAACAGGAGGTATAACAGGACTAACCTTCCATCGGGTAGAGCCAAGCGAAGGGTCCGCCATCTCCTGAACACTGCCCGACCGGCACCACAACTACCGTCAAAGAGAATTATCCGAGGGACAACTTAATCATACAATCGGGGCAATGTCAAGCCGGAAGTCGAAAATTGCCCCTCCCGTATCGTCCTGAACGACCTGCTCATCGGCCGGAGATAAACGTCCGTCGCCAAAAAATCTATTTGACAAACGACGGTTGTGTCTTTACTTAATCGCCAGTTCCGAGTACCCTCGAGTTTTTGCTGGATATGTTTCACCATCCGATAAATCAAACATATCTCTTTGTAATTTAACATACTTTTTTCGCAAGAGCAACGGCCTAACGATAGTGCTGAGATTGCCGCTCAGCCGCTTTCCGATAACCGAGGCAGAGCTGACTGTTCTGTTTTAACACCTGTCAACGACCTATTTCATGACCGACAAAACTCTCATTATTGCCGAAAAGCCGAGTGTCGCCGCCGATCTCGTCAAAATCCTGCCTGGAAAATTTATCCGGGAAAAAACCCATTTTGAAGGAGATGTCTACGTCGTCTCCTTTGCCATAGGCCATTTGGTCTCCATCTGCTTCCCTGAAGAGATCGATCCGAAATTTCAGAAATGGGATATGAACAACCTGCCCATTCTGCCGGAAAACTTTCCGCTAAAAGGTCTCGACGGCACTAAAGGGCAGCTGAACGCCCTGCAGAAACTGATTCGCCGCAAGGATATCAAGAACATCATCAACGCCTGCGACGCCGGCCGTGAAGGGGAGTTGATTTTCAAATATATCATCAAGTTTGTCTGGAACAGTTCGGTTGCGGAAAAGACCTTTAAACGGCTGTGGCTGCAGTCGATGACCGCCGATTCCATTCGTCAGGCATTGGGATCGTTGCGGGACAACAGCGAGATGCTGCCCCTTGAGGATACCGCGCTGTGCCGTTCCGAATCCGACTGGCTGATCGGCATCAACGCCACCCGGGCCCTGACCGGATACAACTCCCGGAAAGGCGGCTTCTTCCTCACCCCCTGCGGCCGGGTGCAGACCCCAACCCTGTCGTTATTGGTAAAAAGGGAACGGGCCCGTCTCACCTTTGTTGCCCGGCCCTACTGGAACCTCCACGGCCTCTTCGCCGCTCAAGACCAAACCTATGAGGGAAAATGGATCGATGCGGCCTTCGCCAAGGAGGCGAGTGACCCCCATGACCGGGCGGACCGCATCTGGAATCTTGACGAGGCCCTGGCGATCATCGCCAAATGTACCGGCAAACCAGCGGAAATCGAAGAACAGAGCAAGAAAAACACCCAGAATTCGCCGCAGCTCTACGACCTGACCCTGCTCCAGCGGGAGGCAAATTCCCGGTTCGGTTTTTCCGCCAAAAATACCCTGGCCATTGCCCAGGCCCTCTATGAACGGCACAAGGTGCTGACCTATCCCCGGACCGACAGCAAACATCTACCGGAAGATTACCTCGAGACCGTCCACGACATTCTTTCCTGCCAGACCAGCGGAGAATTCGGCGCTTTTGCCCGGGAGGCGTTGACCAGAAAATATGTCCGCCCCGACAAGCGGATCTTCAACAACAGCAAAATTTCCGATCACCACGCCATCATTCCGACGACGCTTCTGCCGACCCGGCTGAGCGAACCGGAAGCAAAGATATACCAGATGGTGACCCAGCGCTTTCTCGCGGTCTTCTTCCCGCCCGCCGTCTTTTTAAACACCAAAAGATACTCCCGGGCCGCCGGTGAAACCTTTCTCAGCGAAGGGAAAATTCTCCTCGAG
>JBBRGP010000172.1:0-6004 GCA_038224105.1 Desulfobulbales bacterium
GGTGCTGACCGGGACGAAAGACATGAAGATGGAAACGGTGATGGTGCCCAGTCGGGCGATGGCGTAGGTCGAGAACATCAGGGCGACGACATTGACAACAACCCCCTGGTACAAGGCCTGGACGGCGATCTCGCCGATCCCGGCCTGGAAGAGGGCGGTCGGGAACAGGAACCAGAGCGGCAGGAAAAGGAGGCTGTTGACCACCGGCACGGCGACCAGCACATCCTGCCATTCGAAGTGCCAGAAGCGCACCGCGATCATGTGGGTGGTATAGCAGACCGCGGCGCTGAGCAGGAGGAGGATGCCGAGGGAATGATCGGCGGAGAAGGTGTCACCGCCGGCCATGATGAAATTGGCGATAAAGATCAAAGCGATCGCCCCGTAACGGAGGACCGACACCCGCTGCCGCAGAATCAGCCAGGCCGCAGCCGCGCCGAGCACCGGCAGCATGCCGTTGACCAGAACCCCGGCGTGGGCCGCCTTCAGGACCTTCAGGCCGTAGAAGGTGACCATGGTGTAGGGGAAGCCGATGCCAAGACCCATGATCAGGTACTGGTGCAGTCTGTATCTGCCCCAGCGGTGGCGAAGGACCAGGGGCGAGACGCAGATGAGCGCCGTCAGATAGCGGATCAGGGTGATGTCGGCCGGCTGCAGGGCGGTGTGGACGCCGTAGCGGGAGATGGTGATCCACCCCGACCAGGCGACGACGATAAAGATGCAGGCGAGATACGCCCGGAGATTGATCATTTGCCCCGGCGACAGACGTCTTCCTGTTGCTTGCCGTTGCGGATCAGGTTCGATGCCGACAGGGCGGCGATTTTCAAGGCCTCGGAGTAGGTCGGGTAGTTGAAGATATTGTCGATGAAGACATCGATTTTGGCGTTGCCCAGCAAGGCCATCTGGGCGATATGGATGACCTCGGTCGCTCCCCCGCCGATGATATGGACGCCGAGGATCTCCCGGGTATCCCGATGGACGATCATCTTCAGCATCCCTTCGCATTCCCCGGAGATCTGGCCGCGGGGCAGCTCGTGGTACATGCAGCGGCCGATGACGATTTTATAGTCCCTGGCCCTGGCCTCTTCCTCGGTGATGCCGACAAAGGAGATCTCCGGGATGGTGTAGATCCCGAAGGGAAAGATCCTCGGAAAGGATTCGACCCTGGTTTTCAGGCCGTTCAGGGCGGCCAGCCGGCCCTGGGCGATGGAGGTGGAGGCGAGGCTCGGCCAGCCGATGACGTCGCCCACCGCATAGATGTTGGGGATGGCGGTCTGGAACAGTTCGTTGACCTCGATATAGTGATGATCGTTCAGTTTGATGCCGGCCCGGTCGATATGAAGACCGACGGTGTTGGCCTCGCGGCCGAGGGCGAAGAACAGGCAGTCGGTCCGGAAAACCTTGTCGCCGGTCAGGGTCACCTTGGCGCCGGACTCGCTTTTCTCGATCCTGAAGTCGCCGCAGTTGTTGATATAGTCGATATTGCCGCCGGGAAAATTGCGTCTCAGTTCCTCGATGATTTCATGATCGAGAAATTTCAGCAGCCGGTCGCCCCGGTCGAGCAGGGTAACCTTCACCCCGAGGGCGGCGAAGATGGTGGCGTATTCGGAACCGATGACGCCGCCGCCGAGGATGAGCATGCTCGAGGGGATCTGTTTGATGTTGAGAATGGAGGTCGAATCGAGAATCGTCTCGTGATCGAACGGAATATCCGGGGGGTTGCGCGGGTGCGAGCCGGTGGCGATGATAATCCGCTCGCCGGTGGCGCGGGTCTCGCTGCCGTCCTGCAGGCTGGTGACGGCCACGGTCTGGCTGTCGACAAAGCGGGCGTTGCCGCGGATCAGGGTAATGTTGTTGCGCTCGAGCTGGCAGGTGATGATCGCCTGCTCCTCGATCCGGACATTGTACAGCCGCTGTTTCAACCTCTCCATGGAGATTGCCGCATCCTCGATGGAGCAGGAATCCTCCTCGAAAACCTTGCGCTTCAGGTGGCCGGTGAGATAGAGCACCGCCTCCCGGAGGGTCTTGCTGGGGAAGGTGCCGGTATTGACGCAGACGCCGCCGAGGGAGCCCTCCTTTTCGAGGATCAGCACTTTCTTGCCGTATTTGGCGGCGGTCATGGCCGCCGAGAGTCCGGCGGGACCCGTGCCGATAATGACAAAGTCGTAATGGGCTGTGGTCATGGAACCATTTTTCTTGGCGTGGAGGGAAAAAGTGTTTCACCGCCGGTTCGTTTTTCCGGTGGCGGGGTGGATTGCCGGCCGGCGCTGCTGCTTCCTCTCCATTCTTACACCGCTTACGCCAATTTGCAAATCAACAATTCCCGGCAGGGGCAACTGGCCGGTCTGCCAAAGGCGAGACCCTGACGGTCGGCGGGGGAGGGGGCGAGGCCGGCAGCCGGCCCTAGATCTTGAACTTTGATACCAACCGCGCCAGTTCGTCCGCCGTCGCCCGTACCTGCCGGCTGTTATCCTTAACCTCAACGGGCCTGTTCTTATGTTGTTACCTGAAAACTCTGGTTATCCTTTTGAAATGACTGGAACCTCGAGAAACACAGCTCTTTTGGGCGGGCCATCGCAATTGCCGGCAAAGCATGCAATTATTTTCAAGGGATTGATTTTTGCGATGTGTGCAGCCACTCGAGATCCTCCGGCCGGTCGACATCCCGGAGGGTGGGGAGGATGGCAGCTACTACAGCCGCCGTTTCCAGGCGTTTGCGGGTGATGGCAAAAACCTCGCCGGTTGACCAGGGAATGTCGACAAAGAGCGGCGAATACAGGCGCCCGGCTGCCTCGGCGGTAAGGCCGAGCAGGTAATAGCCGCCGTCCCGGCTCGGGCCGAGGACGACCCGGCTCTCCCGGAGGGCGGTGAAGGCCGTCGCCAGCAGCTCGACATCAAGTTCAGGGATGTCGCTGCCGATGAGCACCGCCCGTTCCGACCCGCCCGCAAAGGCATGCTGGAAGGCCGCCCGCATTCTTTGGCCGAGGTCGCCCGCGGCTTGGGCGATATAGGTCAGCGGTCCGAGCCAGGCGGTCATCTGGGCGAGGCTGCCGCCCGAGTAATGGACAATGGTCGGGATGTTGTTTCTTGTCGCGAGCAGACCAGCCTGGGAGGCGGTTCTTTCGGTAAGCCTCCTGTGCAGGTGGGCGGCACCGTCGGGGCCGAGGACGGGGATTAGCCGGGTCTTGGTCGTGCCCGCCTCAGGGTAGCGGGTAAAGAGGAGGAGGCGGCTGGCGGTCATGGCTGGCGGCTGGCGATTGATGCTCGGGGCGCCGCTTCGCAGGGTGTTGGCGGGATCGTCATCTCCAGGCCTGTCTCTCGCTATGTTGCTTTGGCGTCCAAGGTCATAATGGTTACCCGGTTACGGCCGTTTTTCTTGGAAAGGTAGAGGCCCTTGTCGGCGGTATCGATCAGTTCCTGCTGGCTTATGGTATCCTCCTGGGAATATTGGACGCCGCCGCAGCTGATGGTGACCATGATCCGGTTGTTATCGAAGATCGTCAGGATCCCGGCGACACAGCGCCGCAATCTCTCGGCGAAAACCCTCATGCCGATCCGGTCCGTCTCGGGCAGGATGACGGTAAATTCCTCGCCGCCATATCTGGCGACGATATCGTTGGGGCGCACCGCATTGCTGATGGCGTTGGCGAGATTGACCAGGACCCGGTCGCCGGCCGGGTGACCAAAGGAATCGTTGACATCCTTAAAGAAATCGATATCAAACATGAGCAGGCTGAGCGGGTGGCCGTAGCGTTTGGTCCTGGCCATTTCCCGTTGGAGCATTTCCTGAAAATAACGATGGTTGTACAGATTGGTCAAACCATCGCGAAAGGCCATCTGCTCGAGTTTGGCGTTGGTTTCGCGCAGCTCATTGGCAAATCTTTCCGAGCGCTCCTTCGACTGCTTCAGCTCCAGGACCAGCTGTTCATAGGAAAAATTCAGTTTGCCAAGCTCCTCGTTGGCCTCCTGGAGAATCTGCGAATAGGGCTTCATCTGCCCCGGGTCGATCTCAAAGATGTTGAGGATGTCAACACTCTTGCGGGCGACGTCATCGAGGAGCCGGATGGTCTGTTGCGAATCGATATTGAACAATTTCGCCATCTGCAGTTGAAGGTCGCGGACATGCTGGGCGATCTCGGTGCCGTTGCAAATGGTCGATAAGAGGTTGGCTATGTTCAGTACCGAAGCGGTCTGTTGGTGCTCCGGCGGCGCGAGCTCGGGCTGGTGGTGATAGCGTGCCGGGATAGTTATCGACCGCGGAATATCCCAGCTTTCGAGCAGCAGGTGTCCGAGTTGCTGATGATCGAACCGGTACATCTGCCGTTCCGTCTTGGTCAGGCCCGTTCCCCCGTTGACAATGCATTGCCGCAGGGCGGCATTATATTCTTTTCCCTTGGCACGGTAGAGGATCAGGACCCCGATATCCTGGAGCAGGCCAGTGACGAAAATGTCATCACTCTTCTTGTGCACCAGCCCCATCACCAGCTCCGCCGCCACCGCCGCGGTGACGGCGCGTCGCCAGAAATAGTCGAAATCAAAAAGCGAGTCGCTGGTGCCGCGGAGATCGGCGGAAATAACGAAGGAGAGGGCGATGTTCTTGATGACATTGGTGCCGAGAATGGACAGGGCGCGGCTGATGTTGCTGACTTCGTTCGGTAGGGAATAGAACGCCGAGTTGGCGATGCGGAGCATCTTGCTGGTGAGCGCCGGATCGGCCGAGATGATCCGTTCCAGATCCGCCAGGGAGGATTTCTCGTCCCGGACGGTGTTGAGAATCTTTACGGCAATGGCCGGCGGCGATGGCAGGTTAATCTGCTCTTTGATCAGCAGTTCTATTTCGTCGTTTCCGTGAGTTATTGCCATTGGGTCGTCACCTGTGGTATGAAAAAAATACCCGCATCATAACTTTATCGGCAAAATTTGCAATTAATTTAAAGAAATCAGGGGTTGAGGCGAGGGGCAAATACGCCGCGGACGGCTCTTGCAACAAAAGGCACGCATCCCCTGAGCTTTCAAAATATATCGTTGTTTCAGATAAATATTGGACCATGACCGGAGCTGATCCGGACGGCGGAGGGCGATCAACATTTTTTCGAGAGGAGCGGACTTTGTCCAACGTCCCTGAATTCGGCTGCAGTTATAGATTTCAGGCCTTTACCGGGATTTTGGCCATGTTGCCTCCGGCACTGCCTTATTTCCCGGTCGAAGGGTTTCCGAGCCGCGGGTGTTTTATCTTCTTGAACAACGAAAAAAATATTGGTATCAATGGCCACGTACGGAGGAGTGCCGGAGCGGCCGAACGGGACGGTCTCGAAAACCGTTGTGGGGGAAACCCCACCCAGGGTTCGAATCCCTGCTCCTCCGCCATATTGTAGTCCAGTAACGTTTAGCGAAGTCCATCAGGCCCGCGTCCATTCAAGGATAGCGGGTTTTTTGTTGTTCAGTAATGCACAGCGGAATCCACTTGAATCCAGGCAAGTATGTTGGGACTATAACCTAAAGGTACCAACAAGGTGAAAGCTGGCACCAACATTGATACCAACAAGCTGAAAAGCTCGGGTCAATTCAACCTGTTAAAAGACTGCCAGCGGTTCTTTTGATCAGGGAGGTACCAACATGGGCGGGTCGACCAATAAACTGACTGACATGGCTTTGAGGAGTACAAAGCCGGGGACTTCCCCTAAAAGATTATCCGACTGTGGCCGTTGAGTGGTTAGAGAAGTTCAAACACCAGTGGTCAGACAGCCACGTAAAGGCCATATCGGGGCGACTGCAACGAGATATCTTTCCTTGGATAGGCTCCCGGCCAGTTGGTGAGAGCACCCCGCCGGAACTTCTCTCCGTTCTCCGTAGAATAGAAGCGCGTGGACATTTGGAGAATATCGAAGAGCGTAAGCGCATGACTCACATTCCCCACCCTTATTTGGCTGTCTGAGCTATTTTTCTACTTACGTTGGTCGAGTTGCTCAAAGAGCGACACAACCGCCTCACTGAGAGAGATTCGCTC
>JBBRGP010000173.1:0-5994 GCA_038224105.1 Desulfobulbales bacterium
GGAGGGGATTCTTTTTATAATAATCCTGATGATACTCCTCGGCCCGATAAAATGTGGTATAGGGCAGGATCGGGGTGACGATGGGACCCTTGAAGATACCCCTGGCATCGAGCTCTGCCTTGACTGCCTCGGCCTGCCGACGCTCTTCCTCGGTACTGTAGAAAATCGCCGTGCTGTAGGCATGACCGCGGTCGACGAACTGGCCGCCGCCATCGGTCGGGTCAACCTGGCGCCAATACACCTCGAGCAGTTGCCGGTAGTCTATCTTGCCTGGATCGTAGGTAATTTCCACCACCTCAAGATGGCCGCCGCCGCTATATTCTTCATAGGTCGGATTCTTGGTCGTCCCTCCGGCATAACCGGAGACCACGGCGATGACCCCTTCCAGCTGCTCAAAGGGTTTTTCCATACACCAGAAACAGCCGCCGGCAAACATCGCCTTGGCCATCTCCCCGCTGGTCCGCGGCGACTCGGTGGCTGCCACCGGTCTGATGAGCCGTTCCGCAATTATTCCTGCCACGGTCGTCAGGGCCAGGAACCAGGAAATAATATAAGTGGTTTTCATTGTCTCCCTCTCTGGTAAGATTGATGGGGCTGCCCGGCACGCTGCCGACACCGATCGAGCCGCCATGGGCCTGGCCAGTGGATTATCATGGCAGGCGCGTTATGAGATAATATAGTACCCCGGTGTTGGGTATTCAACGTAGCATCTTTCTTACTCATAAGTCTCCTTCAATGTATCGATGGATGATGCCGGAAATGAGGGTCTGGCAGGGGATACCCATTTCCAGGGCTTTCTTTTGAATGCCCTGGGATAGTTGGACCCTATTCTTGTTCAACCATCTGGAAAATTCTCTTGAGTTCCGGGCGGTCGGCCGGGCCGCTGCCAATATGGTGGAAGCGCACCCGGCCCCGGGTATCGATCAGGACATTGCCGCCGCGCTGGTGAATATCGGCCTCGGACGATTGTAGTTTTCGCCCTTTGAGGAGAAGCTTCAGATAGGCTAAAAGGGTGCGCGGGCCCCAGATGTCCCAGAAGCCGGCCTGGAGCATGCCGAAATAGCGGTAGAGGTGCCGGTCCGGGTCGGAGTAATAGGAAAACGGCGGGTTTGTATCTCCGTTTGGCTTTTCGAAGGTGATGACCATCACCCGCATCCCCAGCCGAGCCAAGTGTTCCTGATGCTGCCACAACTGTGACAGGTGCTCCCGACAGGGTAGTCAGGCGAGGTGGCGGTGAAAAACCAGGAGCAGCCAGTGTCCCCGGAATGTCTCGAGCCTGACCTCGCGACCCTGAAGATCGGTGACGGCAAGGGATGGAGGCTCCTGCCCCACCCTGCTTCCTGGCGTGGAATCGAAGTTCATGTGTGTGTTCCTTCTGAAGGAATGCGTGTGGCGTTGATTCGCCGGTATCGCCGGGGCTGCGACGAAGTCGACGGGTCGATGATCTTGCCTCAGGATTGCTGCGGCGGAAGGTCCGGGGACCGGCCTTGCCAACCTTCTCGGCGGTGAATCTCCATGACAATACCCGAGGTTTTGGTATAATGCCCCTTTCCGGAGAGCGCCACGGTGCAATGGCCGATCCTGCTCACCGATCCACCATTCGACATAAAAATACATCCGTTCCTTTCAATGGCAATATGAGCAGACCGAATATCATCCTGACCGGCTTCATGGGTTCGGGAAAAACCACCGTCGGCAACCTGCTGGCGAGACAACTCGATTACGACTTCGTCGACACCGACCATCTGATCGAAGCACGGGTCGGCATGACCGTCCAGGAACTGTTCAGGACCAAAGGCGAGGCGATCTTCCGCGAGATGGAGGCGGCGGTGGCGAAAGAGCTCGGGGTTAAAGAAGGGATGGTGGTCTCCACCGGCGGCCGGCTGATGCTCGACCCCGGCAATGCCAAGGCTCTGGGCGACACCGGCCGGGTCTTCTGCCTGGTCGCCACCCCGGAAGAAATTTTCAAACGGATCTCGACCGACAGCGGGGTCAAACGCCCCCTTCTCGAAACCGCCAATCCGATGGATCGGATCATCGGCCTGCTGCAGGAACGGGAGGAGGGATACGGCCGGTTTTCCCAGGTGCTGACTACCGCCAAATCCACCGATGAAGTAACTCAGAATCTGATCGGCATTTTCCAGGCCAATCCCGAACTCCGGATGCCGATTACCGCCAAGGAGATCCACTACGAATATTTCGTCGGCGGCGGCCTGCTGCCCTTTGTCGGGAAACTGGCCGGGATCGGCGGACCTTCGGCGATCGTCACCGACAGCATTGTCGGGCCGCTCTACGCCAAGAGCTGCGGCGGGGTGGATACCGTCATCACCATCCCCACCGGGGAGGAATATAAAACACTTGCCACGGTCCAGTCGGTCAGCGAGCAGCTGGTCGAACACGGTATCGACCGCGGCGGCACAATCATCGCCCTGGGCGGGCCGGTGGTCGCCAATATCGCCGGCTTCGTCGCCGCCACTTATATGCGGGGCATCGACCTGGTGCACTGCCCGACCAGCGTCCTCGCCATGGCCGACACCAGCATCGGTGGCAAGGTCGGCATCAATCTGCCCCAGGGCAAGAATCTCATCGGCGCCTTCAAGCAGCCGAAGGCGGTGATCGCCGATATCGCCACCCTGCAGAGCCTGTCCCCGGAGGAGTTCGCCTCCGGCATGGCGGAGATCGTCAAACACGGTCTGATCGGCGATCCGACCCTGCTCGACAAGATCGAGCGGGGCGACTGGCGGAGAAAGGCCGGGGAGCTGCAGACCCACCTGCCGGAGCTGCAGGACATCGTCGCCCAGGCCATCCGGGTGAAAATCGGCATCGTCCAGGAGGACCCCTTCGACCGGGACCGCCGGGCCATCCTCAACCTCGGCCACACCTTCGCCCACGCCATCGAGACCGTCACCGGCCACAGCCTGCGGCACGGCGAAGCAGTGGCGATCGGCCTGGTCGCCGCAGCCAATCTCTCGGTGCGCCTCGGCCACTGTCCGGCCGACCTCCAGCCGCGCATCGAGGCACTCCTTGACCACCTCGGCCTGCCGGTCCGCGTCCCGCCGTCGGTCGACCCGGAAGGGTTGTACCGGGCGATGCTCCGCGACAAGAAGAAGAAGGCCGGGGTCCTGCGTTTTGTCCTGCTCAAAGGGATCGGCGAGGTCTTCGTCGCCGACGACGTGCCGCGGCAGGCCATCGGGGAAACAATCCGGGAACTGCGGGGTTGAGCCACCGCCGGCTTACAACCGTGGTCGGGTAAGATCCTGCCCTGGGCTCCCTATACCCTCGGTTTTCCTTCAAAGCCGAGGAGCCGCGAGAGCCTTTGCGTTGCCGCGAGCAGGTCTTTCAGTTTTTCTTGGCACAGCTGGTCGGTAAAGCGCTGAATGGGGCCGGCGACGGTGAGGGCACCAACCACTTTGCCCTCGTTGTTAAAGATCGGCGCGGCAACACCGCCCACCTCATAGACCAGTTCGCCCTTGCTGACCGCATAGCCTTTTACCCTGACCTCGGCATATTCCTCCAGCAGCTGCTCCCTTTTGACGATGGTGGCCGGGGTGACTCGCTCCAACCCCTGGGCCAGGACCTCTTCCCGGAATTCCGGCGAGGCATAGGCCATGAGGACTTTTCCACCGGCCCCGGCGAGAAGGGGCAGGGCTTCGCCCTCACAGATGGCATAGTGCAGCCGGGACGGGCCCAGCTCCCGGGCGAGGCAGATGCGTTTTTTATCGTCGATGACAAAAAGTTTCACCGATTCGCCGGTGAGGAGCGCCAACTCCTTCATGATCGGCCGGGCCAGGGAGATCAGGGTGTTCGAACGTTCGTAGCTTTTGCCGAGCATCAGCAGGCGCGGCCCGAGAAAATAGAGCGAACCCTTGCGCCTGACCAGAAAGCCATGGTTGATGAGGGTTCCGCACAGCCTGAGAATCCTGCTTTTATTGAGGTCGGTACGCTCGCTCAGCTCCTTCAAGGACAGCTCGGGATGGGCATCGGTAAAACACTCGAGCAGGGATAGGGCTTTGTCCACCGAATCAATGATTTTGTTCGCTTCCTTCGGTGCGAGATCATCGGCATACATGGCGCTCAGGCTCCGTAGAGCAGGGCCATGCCGGCTCGCAGCTCGCCGATCGGGACCTGCCCCGGCGCCGAGGCCTTGCTGCCGATCGCGAAGGTGATATCCGAACCGAAAAGCCCGCCGGCCAGGCGGGTGATCACGCCCTCCGGTCCCATGGCCATGGTGACGATCGGGATATTGACCGCCCCGTTTCTCGAGTTGTTGGTGGCGGTCAACAGGGTCAGAACATCGGCGGGGCTCTTCGGCATGAACGCGAGCTTGGTGATATCCGCCCCAGCGCTCTGGCCCTCGAGGAGTTTGGCCATGATAAAAGCCTCGTCCGGGGTCTCTTGAAAATTGTGGTGAGAGAAAATGAGCTTGCAGCCTCCGGCCGTCGCCGCCGTTCGGATCGCGGCGAGAAACTCCGCCCCATTGCACAGCTCGACATCGACCAGATCGACGTCGCCGGTGGCCATCAGCCCGGTGAAGAGCCTCAGCCGAATTTCCTGGGGAATGGCCGTGAAGCCGCCCTCCCGGTCGATCCGGCAGGTGAGAATGAGCGGGATATCGCCGATGGCCTGGCGCAACTGTCGCAGCGCCTCGCCGCAAGCCCCGACCTCCCTGACCTTTACGAAGGCATCGATCCGCCACTCGAGCAGGTCGGGGTGCAAGGGCACCAGCTCCCCTGCCTGCCCAAGAAGGGTGTCAAGACCCTCTGCCACCAGCGGTAAACAGACGAGCGGCCTTGTGCCGCCGATTACCGTATTTCGTACCTTCACCTGCACTTTGCTTTGTTGTCTCATGCCCTTTCCACTCCGTTGTCTTGTTGTGTAATCATAGTCGCCAGTGACCAAGGTAAGCCCAGTGAACTACGGCACTTCTTTATCCCGCACAAGCCTGCCGAGATGGTCCATGACCCGCTTCATCCGGCCCGGCAGCTGCCGGTGCAGGACCTTCTCGAGGAAGGTGGCCGCCTCGAGCAGGCGGTCGAGGGAAATGCCGGTGGCAATCCCCATCGATTCGAAGAGATTGACCGCATCCTCGGTCGGAATATTGCCCGCCGCGCCGCGGATAAAGGGACAGCCTCCCAGGCCGCCGGCGCAGACACCAAAAGTCCGAACCCCCTCTTCGTAGCCGCAAAACATATTGGCAAGGCCAAGGCCCCGGGTGTCGTGGAGATGCAGGGACAGTCGAGCCCGGGGCAGGGCTGCCGCGACCCGTCGCACCAGGGAGCGAACGGTCGCCGGCATGGCCATGCCGGAGCTGTCGGCAAGATTGACCTCGTCGGCGCCGGCGGCGGCCATCTTCTCGGCGGCGGCCAGCACCGCGGCCGGATCCATTGCCCCCTCGTAGACACAGCCGAAGGCGCTCTGCAGGCCGGCCCGGACCGTCAGCCCTTCGGACTTGGCATGGGCGATCAGCTCGACCATAGCGGGCAGGGCCGCCGCCGCCGAACGGCCGGCGTTCTTTTGGCTGTGGCTGTCGCTGATCGACACCGACATGCTGACGTGACGAACGCCGCAGGCAAGGGCTCGGTCCAGCCCTTTACTGTTGAGGATGAGCGCCGAGACCACCGTCCCCTGCTGCTCGCCCAGGCGGCGGATGAGTTCGTCGCTGTCGGCCATCTGCGGCACAACCTTTGGGCTAACAAAAGATCCGACCTGAATCCGGGCAATCCCGGCCAGCCGCAACAGCTGAAAAAGCTCGAGCTTTTGGTCGATCGAGAGGATCCGCGCCTCAATCTGCAGGCCGTCGCGCAAGCATTCATCCTCGAGAAGCAATGCCGGAATCGGCTGACTGTTTTCCATGATCATTCTCCGATAATTAGACCGCTTTCGTCAATGCTCCGGCCCTCCCGGAACCCGGTATAGCCGCCGGCCCTCCTTCCGTAAAATGGTGTTCTCAGCTCGGTGAGCAAAGAAAGCAAGATTCATGCTAAATCAGAATCG
>JBBRGP010000174.1:0-5956 GCA_038224105.1 Desulfobulbales bacterium
ACCCATGATGGCCCGGAGGCAGGCCGAACTGCTATTCGATCTGGATATATTCACCCATGCCGGACAGCTTTATGAATCGGTAAGGGGAATACGGATGCGTGATGTGGCCAGGGTTTTTAAAAAGTGATTGTTGGGCCGGGGCGCCGGCACTGTACCGCGCCCCCTCCGCCAACATTCGCGACATCCGGGCAATTTGTACTGGCGAAAATCCCCCTGGAGATTAATATCAGAGCAGCACGAACAGATGTTTGGAGGTTTTTATAGGATACGACAGGCCGCAACGGCGACAACATCCTCTCTTTCCTGAATACCATGACATTTCACCACGCTACCACCGCCACTACTTCCAGAAAGCTTTCAAGTTGGCTCGAAAATAGGGTGCACTCGGTGCACCATCCCTGGTTTTGTTGGTGCACGGAGTGCACCCTACGAAAAACAAATGCCATCTTGAATGCAAATGCGAATAAGAACTCGTCCAGGGGCAGGCGAATCAAGGCAGCCTCGATCTTTGCCTGGATGATGCTGCTTTCCTTTGCGCCTCTGCCGGTTCCTTCGGCCGAAGCGGGAATCTTCGACACCGGCCAGGACAGCTGGGCTATCCTCGGTGGGTATGGGCAAAGTTTTCCGGGCTGGGGCAAGACGACGGAGCGGGTACATACCCTTGATCTCATCCCGCGGTACAGCCACCATATCTTCGATGACATCGGTTCCGGCTGGTACCGGGGTTTTCATGCGCTGTTGCTCGAGCTTCCCGTCTCCTTCGTCGTTGATCCGGACGTATCCGCCATGCTCGGCGTCAATTTTCTCGCCTCCTATACCTTCACCGCCTCCGAGCAATGGCAGCCATATCTGTTCGGTGGCGGCGGCCCTGTCTACAATTTTGCCGATATTCCGGGGATGGGTGCGGACCTCAATGGCAATTATCAGTTCGGCATCGGCCTGAGTTACCACTGGGATGGACAACACGATCTTCTTGTAGAGGTGCGATATCATCATATTTCCAACGGCGGCAGTGCAGAACCAAATGATCCCCTGAATTCCTGCAAGTTACTTGTCGGAGTCACTTTCTGAAGAAAAACGCCTAGCCCATCTCAATACCCCATCGAAATATTTATGGAAGCTTTTGAACGAGAACTGTTGGAACTCATTTGTACAACCTGCAACCTGAGCGATGTCGAAATGGATACGGTTGGCGTCAACGACCCGCTGATCGGCCCCGAGTCCCCCCTCGGCACCGATTCCCTCGATGCCCTGGAGATTGCCGTTACCGTACAGCAAAAATATGGGGTGCGGATGAATTCGGAAAATACCAGCAGGGTGGTGTTGCAGTCCCTGGCGACTCTCGCTGACTATATCAAAACCCATGGATCGGGGGCGGAGTGCCATTGACGGCGGCAGGGCGGAAAATGGCTGGTGACTGCCTGCTCATTTCCGCCAACCGGATGACCTTGCCCTACCCGGTCTACCCGATCGGCATAGCGTACCTCATCGGCGCCTTGCAGGTCCGTGGCTACCGGGTCGAGCATGTCGACATTCTGGCATCCGGGGGCTTTGCGCTTCTCGAGAAACGCCTGGAAGATAGGCACTACGATATTCTCGGCGTCTCGATCAGAAACATCGATACCGTCGACAGTTCAAAACCCCTGGAACTGCTGGCCGACATCACCGAAGTGGTCAGGCTTCTCCGCAAATACTCCACCGCCCCGGTAGTCCTCGGCGGGCCGGGATTTTCCATCATGCCGGAGCAGTTGCTCGACTATTTCCAAGCCGATTACGGGATAGTCGGAGAGGGTGAGGAGGCATTCCCCCGGCTGATAAACAGGATCATCGCTGGGGACCGCCCCCGGCAACGATTGTTCGCCGAGAGTCTTAAGAATTTTCCCGATTGCCGGCCAATCTACTCCGCCGAAGCAACACGTTACTATGTTGCCAATGGCGGCATGCTCAATGTCCAGAGCAAGCGCGGCTGCGCCTACAATTGCAGTTATTGTTCCTACCCGGCCATTGAAGGAAAGAGACTGCGATTCCGCGACGCCGGAGCGGTCGTCGACGAGTTTCAAAGACTCTGCGAACAAGCAGGCGCCCGCTATATCTTTTTTACCGACAGCGTCTTTAACGATCCCGACGAGCAGTACCTGAAGATCGCCGAGGCGCTTGTCCGGGCCAAAAACACCACGCCGTGGTGCGCATTTTTTCGCCCGCAGAACCTGAAGAAAGATACCCTCCGATTGCTGAAGAGAAGCGGGATGGCCGCCATGGAACTTGGCACCGACGCCGCAACCGACCCTACCCTGGCCGGGATCAACAAGGGTTTCACCTTTGCCGAAGTGGTCGCCGCCCACGAGGCGATCGTCGCCGAGGCCATCCCCTGCGCCCATTTTATCATGTTTGGCGGTCCCGGCGAGACCCGCCAGACGGTGCGGCAGGGCCTTGCCAATATTCTGAAATTACGACGGGCCGTGATCTTCGCCTATATCGGCATCAGGATCCTGCCCGGCACAAGGCTGTACAGCCGTGCCCTTGCCGAAAAGGCGATTGCCGGCGATATCGATCTCGTCAGACCGGTGTTCTATTATTCTCCGGAGGTTGACCGAGATTTCATCGACGGCCGGCTGCGCCGATCCTTCCGCGGAAGACCGGATCGCATCTATCCCGTCGCGGAACGTGAATATGTGATTGCCCTGCTGCACCGCCTGGGACAGGTCGGCCCGCTCTGGGATCAATTGATCGATAATGCCCAGAGGCCATGACACGAACCTTAAAGATTCTCATCGTCATCGTTGCCGGCAATGGCCGCGCCCCCCTTGCCGCCGCGGCGCGAGGAGCGCTTGCCAGCGGCTATGATCTGCTGGTGATCGACGCCGGCGGTGACCGGCAAAGCCTTCAGGCGGCCCTTGCCAATCTGCCGTGTCGCACCATGCGGGGCGGGGAACACCTTGGCAAGGGTGCTGCCGTGCTTTTGGCGGCGGAGCACGCGGCAGACCACGGATACGATACCCTGATCACCATCGACGGCGATGGCCGCCATGATCCGGCGGACATCCGCCTTTTCGTGGAAAAGGCAAGGAACTGCCCGAGCCCCTGCCTGCTCCTTGGCGGATCCCCAAGTTTTGGGGAGGCAGGATCCTGGACCGACCATATCGGCAGATTCTTAACCTATTCTTGCGTGCGACTGGCGTCCGGACTGGAACTGCCCGACCCGGAGAGCGGTTTTCGCCTCTATCCGGTCAAGGAGCTGCTGACCCTCGCACCCACCCTCAGCCGGTTCGGCTTTGCCATCGAGACCGTGGTGAAATTCGCCTGGTCCGGCATCCCCGTCAGCACCATTGCCGTGAGCGCCGGCCAGTCATCGAAAGACGAGCAGCTCCGTCCTTTTGGCAAAACGGCCAGAACTCTCGGACTGGCCTGGCTGCACGGCCGGCTGCTGCTCAGGCGACTGTTACCCTGGCCGCACAAAAAACTCACGAAAACAGAGCCGTTGCAAAAACAGGTCCGCGAATCACTCAGCCAAAACCCCGTCAAGGTGCTTGGTAGAATCTGCCGGGAGCACAGTTCCCCGCTGTGGCTGGCAATGGCAGTGTGGCTCGGCATTTTCATGGGGGCCTTGCCGCTTTTGGCAATCCATACCGTCTCCATCATCTACGTCGCCCATCGGCTCCATATCAATAAAGTAGCCGCGGTAGCCGCCAGTCAGTTCTGCATGCCTCCGGTGGTGCCGGTTCTCTGTATCCAGGTCGGGTACTACCTTCGAAACGGTGAATTTCTCTACGATTTTTCCTGGCAGCGCTGGCTGCTTGACGTCCATGAACGGCTTTGGGAGTGGTTCCTCGGCTCCTTGCTCCTCGGTCCCCTGCTCGGTCTCCTCGGGGCGGCCGTAATGTACTGGATGGCCGCCCGATTGCAGCCTCAGAAGGAAATCAAGCCGCCTGGACGTTAGGCATTCGGGCAATCCGGGCAGCGTTTGCCCTTCTTTTTTTTATACTTTTCACAGCATTTCTTCTTCTTTTCTTTTTTCTTGGCCATGTCCCACCCTGTATTTTGACTGTTCCGCACTCTTGGCGTTTTCAGGTCCTGATCTTGGTCCTCTTCTCAATGTCCTTCCAGATCTTGCGATACGCGGCGGAGGCTTCATCTCTCGCCGCGTAGGTTAAAATCGGAGCCCGGTGCACCCCCATTTTTTCGACATCGGTGGAAAAGGGTATATAGCTTTTGAGTAAGCTCTTATATTTTTTTTGCAAGGCCGCCATGGTCTCCCGGTGGAGATTTTTGTTTTGCTGGACCATGGAGAAAAACGGCAGGATTTTTTTCTTCCGATAGTTATTGTCGCGGAAAAACTCATGCAGCTGTTCCAGCGTCCGCGCCGACAAAGTGGTGGGAATGACCGGGACGACGATGATGTCGGCGGCCTTAAAGACATTTTCCGACAGCAAAGTGATGTTCGGCGGGCAATCGAGGATCATCACCTGATACTCGCTATCCACCGCCTGCAGAGCTTTCTTCAGCCGCGACCGGCTGTTTTTCATGCGCGACAGAAAAATATCAAAATCGCGATAGGTCAGATTCGCCGGCAGCAGATCGAGGTTGTCGTAATCACTCGCCCTGATCGCCGACACCACCTTTTCGACGTCTTTAAAAAAAGTCTTGCCCGCCAGTTTTTTCGACGGCTTCACCCGAAAATAGAAGCTCGAGGCACCCTGCGGATCGAGGTCGCACAGTAAAGTTCGCTGGCCACTCGTGGCGCTGATATAGGCGAGATTAACGGAGGTTGCCGTTTTCCCGACCCCTCCTTTGTTACTGTAACAGGCGATTATTTTCATCGGTAGCGTCCGCGGCGTGAAAAAGTTCATGATAGGCAGCACGAATCTCGGGACTGTCGCTTAGAGGAAACAGCGGCGCAAAAAATTCCATGAGATAGCGCAGTTTCTTACAGCGGATGCGCAATTCATGGATGGACTGGTCCGGCGTCGTCTCAAAAAGGCTGAGCACCGATCGCACCTTGCGCAGGCAGACCCGATGATCGTGGAGAGACTCGGTATCGTGGTTGGCGATGACGCCGGGTTCATTGCACCAGGCGATCTTCAGAAAGGTCTGGAGCTGCAGCTTGCGGAGGCTGAGGGCGGACGGGTAGAAATAGATAAATGGTTCCATGACGGCAGAAGATTTAACCTGCGGTTCTTTTTTCTCTTCCATAATGCGGGTGGCATCCTCCCTGACTCCCCGTAAGGGGGTTCCAGGGCATAAAATATACCATTAGATGGAAATATCTGCTACCATAACTAAAAATACCGAAACCGGTACCACAAGGAGGCAGCGCAACGCCCCGGAGTGGCGGCCACACCGACATCCCCTTCCCCACATGCTCACGGAATCGCCATGACCGCAAAAACTTCCGCCGAAACCGCCCCCGCCATTCAGGCCACCTCCCAACAGGACGTTGAATCAATATTCGATCTCCATGCCCCGGAATACTATCTGAACAGGGAGCTGACCTGGCTGGCCTTCAACAAGCGGGTGCTGCATGAAGGCCAGGACGACAGAAATCCGCTCCTTGAAAGGGTCTTTTTCCTGGCCGTCGTCAGCTCCAATCTCGATGAGTTTTTTATGAAGAGAATCGGCGGCCTGAAACAGCAGGTCGGCGCCGGTGTCCGCAGCCTGTCGGTGGACGGCCGCCTGCCCCAGGATCAGATCGACGCCTGTCATGTTGTGGTCCGCGAGATCCTGGCGGAACAGGTGCTCCTTGCCAAGGAACTGCAGCTCCTGCTTGCCGGGCATGGCATTCTGATCCGCAAATATAAAGAGCTTGAGCCTGAGGATAAGCTGATAGTCGATAAATATTTTCGCGATGAACTATATCCGCTGCTCACCCCCCAGGGCATGGATCCCGCCCACCCTTTCCCTTTTATTTCCAATCTGTCGATAAACCTGCTGGTCAGTGTCCGCTACCCGGATACCGACC
>JBBRGP010000175.1:0-5947 GCA_038224105.1 Desulfobulbales bacterium
TCCATCGGTGCCTGTCCCGAGTGCGGCCTGAGCTTTGAGTAGCCTGGCCGCTCAGTTCGGTTTGGCCTGCTGATTATTTTCCCAGCGTTTTTTCCTCTGGGTCAGGACGACCGGCTTCTTGCTGAAGGTTACCGCCTTATATTTCAGGATATCGTCGACCAGGTCGGTGAGCGGCCGGCATGGGGTGATGGTGAGATCCTTCAAGACCTCGATATCGACTTCGCCCCGGCCGGGAAAATGCAGGGTGAGCAGGACCGGGCAGGAACCGTGGTATTGATACAGCGCTTTTTTGATTTTTTCCAGCTGCTGCCGGGAAAGTTTGTCCGCCTCGAGGGTTATCCGCGCCCCTTCGGTATATTTCTCCCGGGCGGCGGCCAGCGAGTCGATACTGTCGGCAATGACCTTCGGCCCCCGTTCGTCCCTCTTCACCGTACCCTGGATGATTACCGGGTCGGTCGACGAAAGAATATCCTCACAGCCGGCGTAGGCGTCGGGAAAGACCAACACCTCCACCGATTCATAGATATCCTCGACAGTCAGAAAGGCCATCGGATCACCGCGTTTGCTTTTATGTTTCTTGCAGACCCGAATCAGGCCGCCGATTCGTACCGGCTGCTCATCGGCCGCCTCGGCCAGACCCTGGATGGTGCAGTCGATGACCGTCTTGATTTCCTGGAGGGCGTCATTGAGGGGGTGGCCGGTGATGTAAAAGCCAACGGTCTCCTTTTCAAAGGCCAGTTTTTTGCGGTCATCCCATTCCGGCAGGTCGGGTATTACCAGCGCGCCGGTTTCCTGTGATTTTTTGGCCTTCGGTGCCACCGAAAAGAGCGACATCTGCCCGCTCAGCTGATCGCGCTGCACCGCTTTAGCCTGGTCGATCGCTTTGTCGATGACGGCGTAGTATTGCGCCCGTTTATGGCCGAGGGAGTCGAAGGAGCCGGATTTGATGAGGCTTTCGATGACCCGGCTGTTGACCCGGCGGGCATCGATGCGGTTGCAGAAGTCACCAAAAAAGGTGTATTTACCATTTTTTTCCCGTTCTTCGATGACCGAGTCGAGCGCCGATTCCCCGACATTTTTCACCGCCGCCAGGCCGAAGCGGATCCGGTCGTTGATGACACTGAAGTCCTTGACGCTCTCGTTGATATCGGGCGGCAGGACCTCGATGTTGTGTTCTTTGCACTCATTGATATAAAGTACCACCTTGTCGGTATTGGTCATATCGCAGGAGAGCAGAGCGGCCATGAACTGGGGCATGTAGTGGGCCTTCAGGTAGGCGGTCTGGTAGGCGACCAGGGCATAGGCGGCGGAGTGGGATTTGTTGAAGCCGTAGCCGGCAAATTTGGCCATCAGGTCAAAGATATATTCAGCCTTGTCGGCCGGGTGGCCGTTTTTGACGGCGCCGGCCATGAACTTGGCCTTCTCGGCATTCATCGCCTCGGGGATCTTTTTGCCCATCGCCCGGCGCAGGATATCGGCATCGCCCAGGGAGTAACTGGCGAGGATATTGGCGATCTTCATAACCTGTTCCTGGTAGACGATGACCCCGTAGGTCTCCTCGAGGACCGGTTTGATGTCCAGTAACGGGTAGTTGGCGGTCTTGCGCCGGTGTTTGGTCTCGACGAAATCGTCGACCATCCCCGAATCGAGTGGGCCGGGCCGGTAGAGAGCGACCAGGGCGATGAGATCGCTGAACTGTTCCGGGGCGAGTTTGACCAGCAGTTCGCGCATCCCGGAGCTCTCCAGCTGGAAGACCCCGTGGGCGTCGCCGCGGCAGAGCAGGTCGAAGGTCTTCGCGTCATCCATGGGGATGGCGTCGATATTGAGGTCGGTGCCGTTGTCCTTCTTGATATGCTTTAAGGCCTTGTCGATGACGGTGAGCGTCTTTAAACCGAGAAAATCGAATTTGATCAGTCCGGTCATTTCGGTGTGCTTCATGTCGTACTGGGTCAGGGTTTCATCGTTGCTGCCCCGGCAGGTCGGCAGGTACTGGGTCATCGGTCCGGGGGAAACCACCACCCCGGCTGCGTGGGTCGAGGTATGGCGGGCCAGTCCCTCCAGGGTCTTCGATACCTCCAGCAGTTCGGCAATGCGCGGGTCGCCGTCGGCCGCCTCCTGGAGCTTCGGCTCCCCGGCCATGGCCTTTTTGATGGTCATCTTGAGCTGGTCGGGAATGAGCTTGGCGACCTTATCCACTTCCCCGTACGGGATATCGAGGGCCCGGCCGACATCGCGGATGACCCCCCGCGCCTTCATCGAGCCGTAGGTGACGATCTGGGCGACATGCGCGGCGCCGCCGTATTTCTGGCGGACGTAGTCGATCACCTCGCCCCGCCGTTCCTGGCAGAAATCGATGTCGAAGTCGGGCATCGATTTTCTTTCGATATTGAGAAAGCGCTCGAAAATCAAGCCGTAGGGAATGGGATCGATATTGGTGATGCGCATCGCATAGGCGGCGAGGCTGCCGGCCCCGGAACCTCGGCCCGGGCCGACGGGAATCTCCCGATCCTTTGCCCAGTTGATAAAATCGGCGACGATCAGAAAATAGGCGGGAAAGCCCATGGCGGTAATGACATCGATCTCCGTCTTCAGCCGCTCGCTGTAGGTCTTTTCCCCCTCGGCGGTGAAGGTGCCGGCCTGGCGCATCTCCTTGAAGCGGGCCTTCAGGCCGTCCCAGCAGGCCTTCTTGAACATCGTCTCGAGGCTTTCCCCTTCCGGTACCGGAAAATTGGGAAAATAGTAATCCCCGAAATGTATCTCGAGATTGCAGCGCTCGGCGATCTCCTGGGTGGTGGCGATGGCCTCCGGGCAATGGGCAAAGCTTCTCCGCATGGTTTCCGGGGATTTGAAATAGAGCTCGTCCGTCGAAAACTTGAAGCGGTTCTGGTCGTTGATGGTCTTGCCGGTCTGGATGCACAGCAGCAGCTCGTGGGCGTGGGCCTCCTGGCGGTTGAGGTAATGACAATCGTTGGTTGCCACCAGCTTGACGCCCATTTCGGCGCCGAGGATTTTCAGGCCGTCATTGACCTTTTGCTGCTCGGTCAGGCCGTTTTCCTGGATCTCGAAATAAAGGCGATCACCGAAGATGTCGTAGAGTTCCTGGGCTTTGATCTTTGCCCCCGCCATGTCGCCCCTGCCGATAAGGAAGGGCACCTGGCCGTGCAGGCAGGCGGTCAGGGCGATGATCCCCTCGTTGTGGAGCCGGAGGGCGGCCATGTCGATGCGCGGTTTGTAATAGAATCCTTCGAACTGGGCAAGACTGGCGAGAATCATGAGGTTTTGGTAGCCCTGGTGATTCATGGCCAGCAGCACGATGTGAAAGGCGATCTGGCCGTCGACGGCCTTTCTCTCGCGCATGTCGCCGGGGGCGATATACAGCTCACAGCCGATGATCGGTTTGATTCCCGCCTTTTTGGCCTTGGAATAGAACTCCAGCGCCCCGAACATCGCCCCATGATCGGTCATGGCAACACTGTCCATCCCGTATTCTTTGCATTTGGCGAGAAGGTCAGGGATCCGGATCGCTCCGTCAAGAAGGCTGTACTGGGTATGGACGTGAAGATGGGTAAATCCTGCACTCATAGTGGTTATTTCAATCCTTGGATGCTGTTGAGGAGGGCACCGTTGAGGTTGGTCCCGGCCATGTGGGCGTTGGCGACATTGGCCCTGGTGAGGTTGCTGCCGGTGAGATCGGCACCGGCGAGATTGCTGCCGCCGAGATCGGCGCCGGAAAGGTCGGTGTTTATCAGTTTCGCCCCGGCCAGGTTGGCTCCGCCCAGGTTCGCCCGGCTGAGATTGGCGCCGCTGAGATCGGCGCCCGCCAGATTGGCCTTGGCGAGATTTGCCCCGCCGAGGGCGGCATTCTTCAGGACGATACCGTACAGGTTGCACTCCGGACAGTTACGGGCCAGCTGTATCAGGGTGTGGACCTTTTCCTCTTCGGTAAATCCAGGCGATCCGCCTTTACCGCTTTCCGCCTGCACCGCACTCCCGGCCTGCTCGACGGCACCGCGGGATTCCCCTGCCGGTTCGTCGGGTATTGGCGGCCGGCTGACGTCGGGAGCCTTGCCGGCCGGCGGCGAGGAGTGCATGGTCCCGGTGTAGGAGCGTGCCCCGTTTGAGGTGAAGAAGATATAATTGTTGTTGTCCTTGATGATCGAGTAACAGCGGGAGTCACCGTAGTACCAGCGGGTAAATTTCAGGCACAGCTGGTTGTCCCCGCTAATTTCCCAGGTCCCCTTTTCCTTCTGGCCGAGTCGATCCTTTGCCGCCAGCTGGCCGTCCGGACGGAACTGTAAAATTCCATCGAAATCGATGGCCTCGAGCCGGAGGCTGGCATCGGGGAGGAGGGCAGCCAGCTGCTCCCGGGAGAGGGGTTGCTTGCCCTCGGCTACCAGCTGCTGCAGGGTCATGGCGCTGCAGCCGTAAAGATGGGCAAGCAGCAGCAGGGCCGGCGGAACGAGAAAATGACTTTTCACGGTCGTCCTCCTCGAAAATGCGGATGAGAAATATTATCAACGAAATGTGTCTGCTCAGTAATAGCATAGAAAGCCCTCTTTTGCATGGGAATTGTATAGCCCGGGACAACCGGAGAGGGGGGCAAAGATCTGAGGATAGCCGCCGATCTCTACGACGTAAGGCGGCGGTGGGGCGGGTACGGAAGGAGCAGGAACAGGCAAGGATTCATCCATCCTGGGCAAGGTCCGAGAGCGGTTAACTTATTGCGGTTGGCCGCGATTTGACTTGTCGGTTGCAAAGCGGTAGAGTACTTTTTGCCACTCTCTTACAGGTGACGATGACCAAAAATGTATTTGCGACATTCCCGTAGAGGATGATGTTCTGGGGAGACCCTCGGTAAATCGGTGCAAGTCAGAAAGGGAAAATGGGTTGCCGATGAAATTAGACGGACGCCATAAAAATGGTGTGGCCATGCAGGGCAACATTGCCACCATAGAGCTCAACAATATTTTTCAGTTCTTCGATTACGCTTCTTCTTCCGGCGAACTGCGAATTGTCGCTGACCACAACAGCGCCAGTTTTTTCTTTCAGAAGGGCATTCTGATCTTCGGCGCCCTGAGCGTCAATCAGAAAAGGATCGGGGACCTGCTCCTCGAATCCCAGCTCATTACCGCCGCCCAGCTCGATCAATGTCTCCAAATCCATGCCCAGCACGGGATGCGGCGACGGTTGGGGGATATTCTGGTCCGCAAGGGTTTCTTGAAAATTGAGAGTCTCGCCGAGATCCTCAAGTTTCAGGCCAAAGAGGCCTTTTTTGAGACCCTGTCGTGGCGGCGCGGGATGTTTTTCTTTTACGCCAATCAGCACCCATCCCAGGAAGAGATTCTCATCAATGAACGTATAGATCATCTCCTCCTTGAGGGTATCGTCCGGATGGATAATTGTGATAAGTGACAGGATAACAACTCCCTGACCCGCCGCCTTTTCTTTCAGATTTCCGGCTGTTCGCCTTTTTTTTGTTCCCGCTCGATATTGAACCTTTCCTTGAGTTTGGCGTACGATACCAGTTGGGTCGCGCGCTCCGAAGGGGTAAGGAAGGATTCGAGCTTGGTCTTCAGAATGATCGGATTCAGTTCCGAGTTGATGGCTATGACTCCCTCCATGATAATTTTCTGGAGAAGGAGTTCCTGGTTGGTCCTTTCTTTGACGGTGGCGGCGAAGGGCAGGAAGAAAAAGTTCGACAGGATCAGGCCATACAGGGTTGAGGTGAGAGCGATCGGAATGGCCTTGAGGATTACCTCGGTGGAACCGATGCCACCGACCATGGTGATCAGACCGACCACCGAACCGATAAGCCCGAAAGCCGGGCAATAATCGGCGATTGCCCGTATCACCCGTTCCGAGTCCTCTCGGCGCAGGCGGAAGAAATACATCTCGGTGTTGAGGATGTCGCGGATCTGCTCGATTTTATAGCCGTCCACCAGACAGC
>JBBRGP010000176.1:0-5912 GCA_038224105.1 Desulfobulbales bacterium
GGCAGCGCTGGGTACCGCCGCCCTCCTGACCCTCCTGGCCTTGATGGCCCGGAGTCGCCGCCGGGTGACGGCAGTCCGGTAAGTTATTTGACGCTCCACGGTTCCGGCAGAAAGATGTGCTTATAGATGGAGAGGGCATAGCGATCAGTCATGCCCGCCACATAATCACAGACCTTGCGGTGGGCTGCCTTTTCATCCGCCCAGTTGTCCTTATCGACCCCGTGCTCCCATCGGTCGCCACGCAACCGGACGATGCCGTGATCGAGGAAATACCTGTAGAGGTCGGAGATTATCCGCTGGGCTTTGACGAATTCGTTATGCACCTTGTAATAGGTGTAGACGTTGTCGTATAAAAACCCGCGCAGGTCCGTAATTGCCTCGAGCATCCCGAGGCTGATGTGGAGATTACCGTCCCCGGCGGTGAGGGTCTCGACAATCAGGTCCCGGACCATCGCCCCGATCCGTTTGGAGTGCCTTTCACCCACCACCCTTTTGATCCTCGCGGGCAGATCGGCCTCATTGAGAATTCCCGCCCGCAAAGCATCGTCCAGATCATGATTGACATAGGCGATGATATCGGCGAGCCTGACCATCTGGCCCTCCAGAGTTACCGCAATTTCCGATTTGTCCTTTGGCAGGATGTCCGCCCGGCCTTTGGAGTGGCGGACAATGCCGTTGCGCACTTCAAAAGTGAGGTTGAGACCCTTGCCGTCATTTTCTAGAAAATCGACGACCCGCAGGCTATGGACGTAATGCCGAAAACCGCCGGGATGGAGTTCGTTGAGCATCGATTCACCGGCATGGCCGAAGGGGGTATGGCCGAGATCGTGACCGAGGGCGATGGCCTCGGTGAGCGGCTCGTTCAGGCACAGCGCCGAGGCAATGGTCCGGGCGATCTGGGAAACCTCGAGGACATGGGTCAGCCGGGTGCGGTAGTGGTCACCGGTCGGTGCCAGAAAGACCTGGGTTTTATGCTTAAGCCTGCGGAAGGTCTTGGAATGGGTGATACGATCGCGGTCTCGCTGAAATGGCAGGCGAATATCGGACATCTCCTCCTGTTCTTCGACATGGCGTCCGGAGGAGTTTTTATTGAGCGCCGCAAAGGGCGAAAGGATCTCTTCCTCCCGTTCCTCAAGTTGCTTCTTGATCGATTTGCCGACCACCGGTATGAAAGACATAGCATTTCTCTTTTGACTTTGGGGTCTTAACCCGATGTCATTAATTTTATCAGAAATATCCTGTTAAAACGATATGTTAATGTTATGTTTAATGTGTTTCACAAGCCAACAACTAATCATCCAGCAAAGGAGGGCACCATGTCTGAAAAATTCACAAGTTCTGCTCAAACTGGAACACAAGCTGATTTTCAAAACTTGTGCCAATATTATTGAATATATTCAGGGTCAGTGGTAGCCCAAAATGTCGTCTTCAAAGCAGCTCTTTGCAAAGCCAGAAAAAAACTTAAGTCCGAGGCATTCGTCGAACATGGCATATTAACCATATGGATTAACTGCTCGAGAGCAAAAAAGAGGACCGGATCGGCACGGGCACTGTCAAACACCGCCTCCTCCCCGACACCCGTCGTGAGAATTAGAAGGATACCGCGCTCGGTACCGAACCTCTGGCAAGAAAGTTTAAACATTCACCTGGAAAGCTTGCAATCTTTTTAACAAATGCGCCTCAAATTCCACGGCAATTGTCTCTACGGCTGGTAGTGGTGTAACCAACCCCTTGAAGATTTCCACAGGCCATTGGCCGGCAAGAAGAGCCGCCCTCTTCACCATAACCGAGGTCGGGGACAATTTTGGCCGGAGACCTTTGGCGAGATCGGCAAACAACTCGATATCTCGGTCGTCCGCGAAATTTTGCTTGACTTTCAATGATAAAATAATTAAGCGACCAGAACCTCGACGTTATTCATAGACCCTTTCACAAATTATATTCTTGTTTTTATAAACGAAAACAAAATGAAAGGCTCTCAGTCGGGTGAGGTAGAAAATCCTCCTCAGTTTTTTGCTTTTCTCCAAAAATCTCATAATGAACAATCCCATGCAATGCAGTTGCGCTACAGACGTTTTCCAAGCCAAGGCTGATACACCCTGGCAGATCAGCCTCGGTCGACTGTCTCTTAAAAAACGCGCCAAAATCGCCGCACTGCTCCCGAGGGCAAGGTCCTGGGGACCTGGCCGCTACCTGGAAATCGGCCCGGAAAAAGGGGTGCTGGCATGGCATCTCAAGGCCACCCATCAAGGCCATTTCTTTCATGTCGACGGCGATACCCATCACCTTAGGTCAACACGAGAGCTGACCGGCGAGCCGGTGGTTCGTATCGGTGATGCCCTGCCTTTTGCCGACCATTCTTTTGATGGAGTCCTGTTGGTCGATCACTTGGAGCATGTCGAGGATGATCATGGTCTGCTGCTAGAGGCCAGACGTGTCCTGCGGCCCGGCGGACCACTACTGGCATCGGCCCCTCGACTGCCCGGCGCGGTCGGCCGCCGGTTCAGGCGATTTCTCGGGATGCGGAAGGAGTTGTACGGTCACGTGCGCGATGGCTACACTCCGACAGAGCTGAAGGCAATGGTGACGGCTGCCGGCTTCCGAGTTGAGGAGAGCGGTCTCTGCGTTGGACCTCTGACCGAGACTTTAGAGCTGCTGCTCAACGCCGCCTTTACATTGGTTGGAAGAATCAAGGGATTCCGCGGGGGCAGCAAGGGAACCATTGCGCCGCAGAATCGTGCGGAGGCCGAGGGCAGCCGCCATTTAATGGCCAGCTACCGCCTGTTTTTCCCACTCTTCCGCCTGCTCACCCTGCCCGACCGGTTGCTCGCCGGCCAAGGCAGTGTGGTATGGGTGACCGCCAGGAGGGACAAATGAACCTCCTGGTAACCGGAGCCACCGGTTTTATCGGTGGCTCCGTGGCTCGACATATGCATGCATCGGGACATCGGATCTACGCTCTCCATCGACAACCGGCCCAGGCCGCCTCTTTGCGAGCCGAAGGCTTCGTTCCGCTCCTTGGCGATCTGGCCGACCTCGATCCTTTACCCCTGCCACAGGTGGACGCGATCATCCATGCCGGTGCCATCATTAACGATGGCACCGCCGATACCTACCGGCTGGTCAACGTGCAGTCCACAGCCAGGCTTGCTGCCTGGGCCCAGGCACAGACGCCGCCTGTACGGTTGGTATACATCTCCTCGGTAGGGGTGTATGGCGAACTTGCCGATCAACCTGCCGATGAAGACACCCCCTGTCGGCCGGTCAACGACTACGAGTTCACCAAACTAGCCGCCGAACATGAGGTTCGCGCTGCTGCCAGCCGTGGGCTGCCGGCGGTCATTATCCGTCCGACCTGGGTTTATGGACCGGGGGACCGCAAGAACCTCAAACTGTTCAGACTCATCGACCGGGGCCGATTCCCGCTCATCGGTTCCGGGAAGACCCTGCTTTCTCCCATTTTCAGCGAGGACCTCGCTGCCGGCATAGCCCTCGCTGCCATCTCCACCAAGGCATTGGGCCAGACCCTCATCATGGGCCCGCCTGTCCCGGTCACTCTCCTGGATCTGTGCTCCGCCACCGCCCAATCATTGGGCAAACCCGCACCGCACCGTCATATCCCCTTAGCCCTGGCAATATCGGCGGCCTGGCTGACCGAGCTGCTTTGGCGAGTGTTGCCCGGAAATCCACCGCTGTCACACCGCCGGTTGCTCTTTTTTACCAGAAGCCAGACTTTTTCCAGTGGCCGCGCCTCCGAACTGCTGGGTTTTGCAGCTCACATCGGACTGAGGGAGGGTACGCAACGAACTGCCGACTGGTATAAGCAGCAGGGCTGGCTCAGATAAAAGGTGCTATACGACCCCATCTCTCAGGCAACAGGTGCTCGGGACCGATGTATTCTGTTGTATGGGGTTGCATCGTATTGTAAAGTAGAAAATATTGAAAAACCCATATTATTAACGTAAATATTCAGGATACGGTCACTTTGCACGACATTCCAGGTGGTTATGCAGCAACATTCGCCAAAGGATGGGCTGTGCAAAGTGGGATTCACCTGAAGTTTTATCTTTTATTGGAAAATTTCCATGTTGAAATTGCTCGTTTTGCTTGCTAGCGGCGTTCTGATACTGTTCGGTTACGATGTCACACCATCGTCTTGCCTCTGCGAAGAATCGTCCCGGAAACACCGGGCCGCCAAAGAAGCGCCTATGCGTAAGTCATCGCCCGATGGCGTCGTTCGAGACCTATCGGCGGAAATTGGTGATGTCGTGATCTCTCCGTCAGGGGAAACTCCGACCTGCCGCCGCCTTCCAGCCCAACCTCGGGTATTGCTGATCTTCCCCTCTGGAGGCTTTTCCACTAAGGAGCCTCTGCCGCCGCTGGGACTGGCTTATTTGGGGGCAGTGCTGGAACGCGCCAACATTCCGGTGACAATCATCGATGCGGCGGTCGAACATCTCTCCCCGACGGCACTGGCCCGGCGCATAAGCGATTATCAACCCGACCTGATCGGCATCACCACATTGACAGAGTTTCGTTTTTCCTCCTTCGCCACCGCCCGGATTGCCAAAGAGGCGGCACCGGAGGCGATAGTGATGCTTGGCGGCCCGCACGTGACCTTGGCTGCGGAAGATACGGCCCTGCATGTTCCAGACGTCGATCTCGTCGTGCGCGGAGAGGCCGAGGAAAATATTCTGCAGCTTATCCAGGTTCTTTCCTCCGGCGGTGATTTGCTCACGGTACCCGGGCTCACCTGGAAAGTGGGTGACCGGGTGGTATCGACTGCCAATGCTCGGCTGGTACCCGACCTGGACGCCCTCCCGTTCCCGGCCCGGCACCTCCTGCCTATGGCCAAGTACCGATTTCTTCTCGATGTACCAGGTTTGGGGCAGCGTCCTGCCGCCCATACCATCACCAGCCGCGGCTGTCCCTTCGCCTGCTCCTTCTGTGCCACCTCTACCATGATGGGCATGCGCTGGCGCGCCCGCAGCGCCGGCAATGTTCTCGACGAGATCAAGCAGATGGTGGCGGATGGGGCCGATACTGTCTGGTTCTACGACGATACTTTCACCATGAACAAAAAACGCGTGGAAGATATCTGCCATGGCATCCTCGATCTGGGCCTTGACATTCACTTCACCTGTTCCATCCGGGTCGATACGGTTGATCGCGACCTCCTGGCCCTGATGCGAAAGGCCGGCTGTTTCATGGTCTTTTTCGGTGTCGAGTCCGGTAATCAAGCAACAATCGACCGGGTCTGCGGTAAACGTATTTCCCTTGAACAGGTCCGCTCCGTCGCCCACTGGTGCGATGAGCTGGGTATCCGCAAGAATCCTGGGTACATCGTCGGCTTTCCCGGCGAGACTCTGGCGCAGGCCAGGCAAACCTTGGATTTCATGCAGGAAGTGGGCGGCAAGGCTTCGCTTTCTTTCCTGCGTATATATCCCGGTACCGCCATCGAGCGGATTGCTCGAGAGAAAAACATTCTGAAGCCCGAATTCTCTTGGGCCGATCCGACTATGAAGGGGAGCACCTCGGTCGGTGCGGCCCACGGGACTTCACCACTCTTTCTCGACACGCTCTCTTGGCATGATATGAGCCAACTGTCGGTCGAATGGGCGGCGCGGGAGAAAATTCCGCTATGGAAAAAAATCCCCAAGGCCTTACGCGCCGTACGTTCCCTTGATGAACTGCGTATGCTCTCGATCACTGGCCGAGCGTACCTGCGGTCAATCTTTGGCTGGAGGCACCGATGAACATCGGCGAACGTTACAAGCGTCTGGCAGGGATTTTTCTCAATTACCGATTCGGCCGCACTCGCCTGCCGTACAAGCCTTTCCGTTTTTGGATCGAGCCGACGAACGGCTGCAATCTCCGCTGTGTCATGTGTCCTAACAGTCTGCCCGAACGTC
>JBBRGP010000177.1:0-5870 GCA_038224105.1 Desulfobulbales bacterium
CGGCTGGCGGAGATGGATATCATCGTCTCGTGCCAGGGCGGCAGTTACACCACCAGTGTCTATGAAAAGCTCCGCAACCGATGGCAAGGCTACTGGATAGACGCGGCATCGACCTTACGGATGCAGGACGATGCGATAATCGTCCTCGACCCGGTAAACCGGGCGGTGATCGATCGGGGGCTGGCGAGCGGCATCAAGAACTATATCGGCGGCAACTGCACCGTATCTCTGATGCTCATGGGGCTTGGCGGACTCTTTGCCAGTGATCTGGTGGAGTGGATCAGTTCCATGACTTACCAGGCGGCAAGCGGGGCAGGGGCAAAGAATATGCGGGAACTGATCAGCCAGATGGGCGAGCTGGCCGGTGAGGTCGGATCGCTTCTTGCCGACCCCTCTTCGGCCATTCTCGATATCGACAGGAGAATCACCGCAAAATTGAACGATGGCTCCCTTACCACGACCCATTGGGGAGTGCCTCTGGCCGCCAGTCTTATCCCGTGGATCGACGTTCCGGTCGCCGGGGGACAATCGAAGGAAGAGTGGAAGGGCATCGCCGAAACCAATAAAATCCTCGGTCGGACAGCGGCACGGACCATCCCCATCGACGGTCTCTGCATCCGTATCGGCGCTATGCGCTGTCACTCCCAGGCCCTGACCATCAAGCTGAAAGAGGACATTTCCCTCGAAGAAATCGAGAGAATCATCGCCGGGCATAACGAATGGGTGAAAGTCGTCCCCAACGATCGTCAGATCAGCTCCCGGGAGCTCACCCCGGTCAAAGTTTCCGGAACCCTGACCGTCCCGGTCGGCCGGCTCCACAAGATGAACATCGGTCCGCGATACCTGGCCGCCTTCACCGTCGGTGACCAGCTGCTCTGGGGCGCTGCGGAGCCGGTGCGAAGGATGCTGAAGATCGTCCTCACCCATCTCGGCTAAGCGCGCCGGCCCAAAAGCGCTCCCGGCCAAGCCAAGGGCGGCCTCCTGCAAGGGACGCAGCCCTTGGCGCCTGCCAATACACAGCAGGTTCTTCACCCTCTCTGGACCTGCTCCCGACCGTTGATCTTCTAAAACCGAGAATGATTTTGACCGCCGCCATTTTCACCGGCAGGGGCGGGAGGCCAAATCGTCCACGAGAACTCTTCGCTGTCGGATAAAGGCTACTGCCGCGGCCTCGGCGTAAGGTCGGATTCAAGGAGCGGATCCTGCTCCGGGTTTGTCTCCGCTTTAATCGGCGGGGCAAAGACCCGATCAGGGCCATCAATCTTGGCGGGGGATGCTGGCTCCTGATCGGCCGTCACTACGAGCCTCGGATCGATGGCCATCATTTCCTGTTCAACCCGTTCGATATTTCCGACCACCTTCGCTCTGATCTCGACATCCGGGTATTTGACCAGGATACTCTTCAACAGCTTATGGGATTCGATCAGGAGTTTCTTCTTGCTCTCACTATCCGTGGTCTTGGTAAACCGGATGAACAGGTCGGCAGCCTTCTTGCGGTCGGCTTTTGCCGCCTCCAGGGACATCTCCTTAATCTTCTCCCCTGCTTTCACCGAGTATTCGGAATTCAGCAGTTTGGTGAAGACGGCAATCGCCTCATCGTATTTTCCCGCCTTTGCCAACAGCATGCCATTGTTCCACTGACTCTGCAGCCCCTGAATGCGGGCCATCTTCTCACTTTCTTTTTCCACCGCGTCGGTCAGCTGCAGTTCTTCGCTCTTGCCTTTCACCGCCAGCTGCTTCTCGGAACCGACGAGATCGGCCGGGACATTTTGCAGAAGTTCCAGAGCTTCCTTGTATTTCTTTTCTTCCCGGAGTTTGTCCGCCCCGGCAATATACCCGTCAAACCATTTGTCGGCTCCAATTTTGACCTTTCCCTTGATCGCCTCGACATTGGCAACGACTGGCGAGTAGGGGTACTTTTTCAGGAATTGTTCCGCCTGCCACAGCACCTTATAGCCGTCCTGTGCGGCAATGAATCCGAGATAATTCTTGAGCAGGGCCGAATAGTCCTTAAGCTCCGGGCCGCTGTCCTTGGCACGATCCAAAAGCGCCAGTTGGAGCTTCGACCACTCTTCCAGGCGGCCGATATTCTGATAATCCTGCGAGATTTTTTTATACTGGGTTTCCGCGGCCTGGTAGTTGCCGGAAGCGGTATACAGATCGGCGAGGACCTTCCGCAGGGAAACGAGGTCGGTGGCCTGGGTATCGGAGTCGGACATCTGATCGACGACCTGCTGAAAGATCTCTCCCGCCTTTTCGTGCTGGCGAAGATATTTCAAGGCATTGGCGGAGTTAATTTTTGTCCTGAGAGAGACCCGGCCTACCTGCGCGCCCGGAATTTTCCGCCAGACCTCAAGCACTTGCTGGTATTCTCGATTTTCTGAATAACGGTCTATCAGGGTCTCAAGTTGCGGCAGATCGGCCCCTTCCTCGCGCTGGATCCAGCCGGCGCTCTGGTCGGCAGAGTCGGCCAATAATCGCCCGCAGGAACTTTCCAGAAAGGCAATGTCGTTTTTTTCAAGTTCGAAGATGCCGGCGTTACTTACTTTTTCCACTGTCGCCGTCTTCTCGGTCTGGAGCAATCTGCTCCGCAGTTCGCTATACCCGTTCAAGACATTCTGCAGACTGCGAAAACAGCTGACCATCTCCGCCGCCTCCGACTCCTTGAGTTGTTTTTTCACCGACTGGCCGTCCAACTCTTTCCAACGCTCAAGTTTCCGTCCATACTCGAAGATCCGGTCATTGATGTAGACCATGGAGGGCAGGTTTTCCTCGATATTCTCCTCGACGATCACCGGCAGTTCCGGCTCGGAAAGATCCAGTTCCATCGGCGGCGGGAGAGTTTTAGCCCCGCTGTCCGGGGGGATCGAGACCATCGGAGGTTGTTTGCTGTAGGTCGTGGCAGGGGGGGTGGTGCTGACCTGGGATTTTTTGGGGATGGCACATCCCGCAAGGCCGACCGTACACACCACGACACCCATACTCCAGGCTATTTTGTTCATACGTATCTCTTTACTCAGATTAATGTTGATGAGGTGGCCAGCCGGCCATCATTTCTCTTTTTCGGCGGCGGTTTTCCAAAAGGGTCGGTAACTTCTCTCCCCAACGAAATGCCCCGCCTCACCTTTCGTGCCGAAAGTCAGGATGGCTTGCTGCGAACGTGCCGCAGAGCTTACCGGCACCATCGGCTCCAGCACCTTGCCGCCCTGATCGGGGGCGGTACCGACATTCACCTGGCCGAGCTCGTTGCGTTTGATCGACAGACCATAAAACGAAAGATCCACCGGGTCAAGTCTGACAGTGTAACGTTGCTCTTCCAGCAGGACATTGGCAATCTCGCTCCATGCCGGCAGAGCCCCTGTCGCGCCGCTGATGCGACTGGTTTTACGACGCATCGGCTGGTTGTCATCAAAGCCGACATAGACCCCGATAGCATAGCCGCCCGCCAGGGTCATCGAATCGCTGCCGTCGGTTATCCCCGGGACATAACCGAAAAAGGAGGCATTGGTGTAGTTGTTCGCCGTTCCGGTTTTGCCGAGCAGCGGCACGGGCAGTTTCAGCCGGGCTATCTCCTCGCCCCGCCCCTGATCGTCGGCGTGAAGCCTGACCTTTTGATCGGCGGTTTTGCCGGTCCCGAATTTTACGACATTTTCAAGGATGCCGCCGATCGCCATGCTGGTTTTGCCATCAATGACCGTTTTGCTTTTCGGCGTCGGTTTATAAAGAAGAGTTCCGTCTTCACCTTCAATGCGGGCGAGGATCGCCAGGGCGTCATTGCTCTCCTCCTGTTCGCTATCCCCAAAAATGGTGATGCTGCCGGTGACCAGTGCCTCGTACATTCTCGTGGTCTCCAGCAGGGTGACGACATTGGAGCCTAGGGGAAAAGAAAGAACGGGCTCAAGACTGCTTTTAATGCCCAGCCGACCAGCCAATTCGATGAGATAATGCAAGCCAACGGTTATCCGAAAATCGTCGAGCTGGGCAAGAACCTGAAAACTGTAAGGGGGGCTGCTGCTGAGTTTTTGATATTCAATCTCAACCTGCTCCTCCACTTTGTCACAGGTGCCGGCGCTCAGAGTCCCTTTCAATTTGACATCCTGCCAGAACCGGGCGATGGCCCCGTTGTCCAGTCCCTGCAAATGCACGGCCAGTCGCGGCGAGTCTATCTGGTTAAGATGCGGCGGTGCCTCCTCCGGGCGGTAGAAGGAAAATTCTCCACTCACCGAATTCATGAAGAGTCTTGCCGGGGGCACTCGATCGAAGGGATCGGGGTCTTCTGCATCTCCACTCCTTTCGAACCTCGATCGGTAGGCGGTGAGATCCTGCCGCAGCGCCTGCAATACCAGATAGCGATCGGTCAGCACCTTTTTCCGCAGACCGATCTCGTCGGTTTCAGCCTTGGTCGGGGCATCATCCCGGTGTTTTAACTCGTCGACCTCCTCGGTGTAACGCCCGAAGTTCAAACCGTAAGGGAGCTCCTTGATGATCCGGTATTCGTGCTCCATGCCGTCGAAAATAAAATCCGTCTCAAGATTTTCGACGGCTGCCCGATAGGCCGCGGCCTGTAAGACATCGCGGTTGACCTGAATGCCGTATCGGTCCCTGATCCTGGCGCTATAGGCCCGGTAGGGCTCCTCCGCTCCGTCGATCATCTTCGGGGCCAGGCCCAGATTTTCAGCGACTTCCTGAAACTGTAAGGGGGTGAGTTTGTCGCAAAGTTTCGACAGCAGCCAGACGGTTGCGACATTTTCCGAATGAACCCCGGCCCAATCCATGGACACCCAGTCAAAGGGACTCTTATGATCGGGTCTTGGAAAATACGGCCGACCATGCAGCACGAAAATACTCCTGCTGTTCTTCAACATATCGGCGCTGTTCCAGCTGAGTTGCAGGGCCGCGGTATAAACCAACGGCTTGAAGGCGGAACCCATGGTCCTGCGGGCCTGAATGGCCCGGTTGAAAAATCGATTTTCGGTCCCGCCGACCATGCCGCGGATGGCCCCCTCCTGCAGCACCAGGGCACCGCCCTGGACCTGGGGATATCTTTCGAGGGAAAGGGGGATCTCCTGATCCCCGGCGACCGGGCGGACACTGACCCAGACCCGGTCTCCCTTGCGAAGCTGTTCGACAAGGTGCTCTTGATCTCCCGCCGCGGGTTCGCTCCACAGATTTTTCTGCCACTTTACCCTCGCTTTAACCATCTCGGCCAGACCGGGCGCACCGATCACCCCCCAACCGAGCTTTTTGTCAAGATCGACAACAATCCTAATATCCTTACCTTTCCCGGTAATATCAAGAATTGTGCCGAAGAGAAATTCCCCGGCTCGCGCCGTCGAATCGCCGCTGTATTCAAGGTCGGCGAGTTCTTCCTGGACCTCCTTCCTTTCGTAGCCACGCAGTCGAACATCAAGCCGGGATAATTCGCCGCGGAGGATGGACAGGGTTTTTTCCTGGAGAACCCGGTCGATGGTGGTGACGATTTTTATGCCGGCGGTGGCGATGTTGGAGACATTGTTCGTTTCCAGGGCATTGAGTACCTCGGTCAAAGAAACTGCCTCCCGGACCAGTTCCATGACATAGTCGAGGGCATAGCCGACCTTACCCTGGGTAAAGTTAAGGTCGGACGCCACCGTCTCATTGTATTCGGCTTCGCTGATCTTTCCCGAATCGCGCATTTTCCCGAGAACATAGAGCATTCGCGTTTTGCCGTGGGACCTGGCGAGATCAGCCCCCTCCTCAGTTTTTTTGATGAAAGGATTGTAGTAATTCGGGCTCTTGACACTCCCGGCGATGAAGGCACATTCGGCAAGGGTTAAATTCTGGGGCAGTTTATCGAAATAATAGCGGGCGGCCACCCCGAGGCCGTGACC
>JBBRGP010000178.1:0-5846 GCA_038224105.1 Desulfobulbales bacterium
AGCTGGCGATGCAGGCCATTGATTATTCGAAGATGGATTTAGACGAACCGTACTGACATCCCACCGCTCGAAACGACAAAGAAGGGCCGGTCGCACCACCAGGCTGAGGTGCGACCGGCCCTCATTGTTTGACCACCCCTACCTTGCAGGTGCGGTTTTTTCCCACCCGCACCCCGCCTGCGAGCAGTTCCCCTTAACCGCTGTCTCTCTTTTTTAGTAGCGGCCAACGCCGGTAGATAGCAGACTCTTCTCACGGTTTCAGGTCAACCCTCTGAAGGGGGGCTTCTTGACACCGCCAAAAAAATGCGATACGTATGAGTAATTAAACACGTATCATAGCCGAAGGAGTTTGCCATGGCCAAAAAGGTGACAATCAGCATTCCGGATATGCTCCATGAGCAACTGGAAAAGTGGCGGGAATCGTTCAATCTTTCAAAAATGTTCCAGGACGCGGTGTCGGAGGCGATCCAGCGCAAGGAGGAATTCCATAAACGCATCCGGGAGGATCTCGATCTGGGGCAGATTATCGAGCGGTTGCGGCGGGAAAAGATGCGGTCCCAGGGCAATTATTTCGAAACCGGCAAGAACGACGGTATTTTGTGGGCAAAAAACGCCCACTACGACGACCTTCAGTATGCCCTGCAGTGGACCGACCTGGAAAATGGTGCCAAAGATTTGATTCTCGGCCCCTATTTTACCGAAACCCTGGCGGCAAATCGCTTTCTCGATCGCAATACGTATTCCAGCTCTGAATACTTCCTCAACTATCTCAAGGGATGGAAACAGGGCATTGACTATTTCTGGACCGAGATCCGGGACAAGCTGTAGCTCCGGATACCTTGGGCCCAGGAGGATATCCCTGGCCTGCTACGGCAGTGACTCCTTGTGAATATCGGCGTCAATATACCACGGGAAAAAAGGAAAAGATGATTACGGAATACAATGTTTTGGGAATCGATGCTGGATCAGTTGCCGTCGGAGCGGTTCTCCTTGACGGCAACCGGCGGATTCTCTATAAAGGATATGCGTTTCACCATGGGGATATTCCCCGGACCCTGCACCGGCTCCTGGAAACGGTCGATTCCCGGAGCATCGATTATGTCGTCGCAACCGCTTCCACCCCGCTCCCGGTGCGAGCCCAGGCCAGGTACCATAACCAGATTGCCACAATCACCGCGGCCAAACGACTGCATCCGCAAATGCACGGCCTGCTGGTGGTCGGCGGGGAAAAATTCAGCCTGACTACTTTTGACGGAGCCGGCAACTACCTCGGCACCACCGCCAACACCTCATGTGCCGCGGGAACCGGCAGCTTTCTCGATCAACAGGCCGGCCGGCTGCAGCTCAAGACAACTGAAAAACTCGCGGCGATCGCCACCGCCTGTACTGGAAAATGCCCGCAGATCGCCTCGCGATGCGCGGTTTTTGCCAAGACCGATCTCATCCACGCCCAGCAGCAGGGGTACCAACTGGACGAAATCAGCAAAGGTCTCTGCTGCGGTCTCGCCAGAAATATCGTCGACACCCTGTTTTCGACGGCAACCCTGCCTTCCGGGGAAATCGTCTTCTGCGGCGGCGTCGCGAAAAACCGGGCGGTAGCCGACCATATCGCCGAGCTCACCGGTCTTTCCCTGGCCATCCCCGCGGATGGCCACCTTTATGGCGCGCTCGGCGCCGGGCTCCTGCTTATAACCGATCTGCGTGGCAACAGGGGCGATCACCTGCCGGTCGCCCTGCCGCACCTGGATGACCTGTTCGCCGTCGACCCGGGCAGGAAAAAGGACTACTACTACCCGCCGCTTCGGCTGCAGCTCTCGGAGTATCCCGATTTTTCGAGCCTCGACCAGTATAAAACCAGGCGATCGGCGGATAGTCCGGCGGTGGAGGTCGATATCTACCAAATCCTGGCACCAGGACTGGGGCAGGATGCCTATCTCGGCATCGATATCGGCTCGACCAGCACCAAAGCGGTGCTCATGGATGACCACGGCGAGGTCATTGCCGGCTTTTATACCCGGACGGCCGGCAGGCCCCTTGCGGCGGTGCAGGACATCTTTTTCGCCATCGACGAGATCGAGCGGCGCAAGGGTTTGCGCTTTGCCATCAGGCAGTGCGGCACCACCGGTTCCGGACGAAAATTCATCGGCAAACTGATCGGTGCCGATCACATTATCGATGAAATCACCGCCCACGCCCGGGCGGCCTACCACCTGCACCCGCAGGTCGATACGATCATCGAGATCGGCGGCCAGGACGCGAAATTCACCACCCTGAAAGACGGCCGGGTCACCTTCTCGACCATGAACAATGTCTGTGCCGCCGGCACCGGTTCCTTCATCGAGGAACAGGCGGCCAAACTGGGCTGCCCCGTCCATCTCTATTCAGCCCGGGCCGAAAACCACGGCGCCCCGATGACCAGCGACCGCTGTACCGTGTTCATGGCCAGAGATATCAACCATCTGCTCAGCGAAGGTTACCGGGTCGAGGAGGTGCTCGCCGCCGCCCTCCACTCGGTGCGGGAGAATTATCTGCAAAAAGTGGCGACGGAAAAACACATCGGCGCGACCATCATGTTCCAGGGCGCCACCGCCAAAAACCAGGCCTTGGTGGCCGCCTTCGAACAGCGTCTCGGCAAACCGATCCTCGTCTCCAAATACTGTCACCTGACCGGGGCGCTCGGCACCGCCCTCCTGCTCCGCGAGGAACAGCGGCCCGCTACAACCTTTACCGGCATCGACCTCTTTAAAAAAGAGATCCGGCTGGACAGCGAGGTCTGCCAGCTGTGCACCAACCACTGCAAAATAAGCCTGGCCGAGGTGGACGGCCAGAAGATCGCCTACGGCTTCCTCTGTGGCCGTGACTACGACAGCCGGACCTATATTGCCAGAGATTCACAGGCCTTTGACCTGCTGCAGGAGAGAATGCGGCTCCGCCGGTTGCCGAATCCGACCATAGCCGGTACAGCCGCGCCGGTTGTCGGTCTGCCCGCCGCGGTCCATCTCGTTGACGAACTGCACCTGTGGCAGATGTTTTTCCAGGAACTGGGGATCGCCACCCTCACCAGCGAAGATTCTAAAGAGGTGGTAAAGGCCGGAAAAAAAATCAGCCAGGCGGAGTTCTGTACCCCCATCGCCGCCATGCACGGCCACGTCCGGTCGCTGCTCGATCGCGTCGATTATGTGTTCATGCCTCTTTATCTAGAAAATAAAACCAAGGATGCGCGCCGGCAATACTGCTACTACACCCAGTTTCTTCCGGCCCTGGTCACGGAAATGACGATACAGGAAAAAGAGCGCTTCCTCAGGCCGGTCATTAAATACCTCTACACTCCCTTCCATACCAAGATGCAGCTGTACCGGATGCTGCAGGGAATCGCGCCGGGCAGGTGGAACTACTTCGAGGTGGCTTCGGCCTATGACCGGTCCGTGCTCTTTGACCGGGAATACCGGCAAAGGCTAAAAGAGCTGTACACCGAGGGGGTGACGAACAAGGAGCGGACCGATGTCAGTGTCGTCTTCGTCGGCCGGCCCTACACCCTGCTCTCCTCCGCCCTGAACAGCAATATCCCCGGTTTGTTTAAAAATCTCGGCATCGACGCCTACTTCCAGGACATGCTCAGCTACGGCCCCCGGGATATTGCCGCCATCGAACCCCTGCTCAGGGAAATTCCCTGGGAACATGTGGCCAAAATTCTCGAAGCGACCGAGGTGATCGCCGCCACCGCCGGCGTCTATCCGGTATACGTGACCTCCTTCAAATGCTCCCCGGATTCGTTTGGTGTCGACTATTTCAAAAAGATCATGGACCTGCACGGCAAGCCCTACCTGGTTCTCTCCCTCGATGAACATGATTCGAGCGTCGGCTATGAAACCCGGATCGAAGCCGCCATCCGGGCCTTCCGCAACCACCACGACCGCCGGACGGCGACGCTGCCGGTCACATACCGAACCATCCTCCCCGACCCAGCCAAGGCCCTCGCCGGCAAACACGTCCTTTTCCCCAACTGGGACCAGCTCACCTGCTGCCTGCTGACCGCCACCCTGAAGCGGGAAGGGTATGACGCCTTTCTCCTCGAGGAGACCGACCAGACCATCCGCGAAAGCCTTCGGCACAACTCCGGGCAATGCATTCCCCTCAATGCCATCGCCCAGTCCTGCATCGCCTTTATCCGGAAAAATGGCCTCGATCCGGGCAACTGCGTGTTGTGGCTGAACCGTTCAACCATTGCCTGCAACATCAGGCTTTATCCCCACCATATCAAGCAGCTGTTCATCGACCAGGGCGGCGGGCTGGAGGATATCTCCGTTTACCAGGGCGATCTCTCGTTCAACGACATCTCGCTCAGGGCCAGCAGGAACGCCTATTTTGCCTATATGGTCGGCGGGATGCTGCAAAAGGTTGCCTGCAAAATCCGCCCCTATGAGGTCGAACGGGGCCGGACCGACCAGATCCTCAACAAAAGCGTCAAGGTCCTGGCCGACGCCTTTATGGGCAAGAGGTCGATTGAGAAGACCCTGGACGAGGTCATCTCCCGGTTCGAATGGATTGAGATTGCCGGTCGCCCCCGGCCGAAGGTGGCGATCTTCGGCGACCTCTACTCCCGAGACAACCAGGTGATGAACCAGGATCTGCTCCGCTGCATCGAAGCCGGCGGCGGCGAGGTGATTACCACCTCCTACAGCGAATACGCGAAGATGATCGCCACCAGCTATTTCCGCAAATGGTTCAACGAGGGTAAATATTTCGATGTCCTGGCCTACCGCGCATTGCTTACCGCCATGACCGCCATCGAGAAGAACCTCGCCAGAATCTTCAACCGGATACTCGACGAACCGGAACGTTCCTATACCGACGAACCGGCCGAGATCCTTGGTAAGTTTGGTATTTCCATCGAAAATACCGGGGAGTCGATGGACAATATCCTGAAGATCCATTACCTGACCAAGCACTATCCGGATCTGGCGCTGCTGGTCCAGGCCAGCCCCGCCCTCTGCTGCGCCTCTCTGATTACCGAGGCGATGAAGGCGAGGATTGAACAGCAGACCGGCATCCCCGTTGTTTCGATAACCTATGACGGGACCTTCGGCAATCAAAATGATATCATCCTCCCCTACCTGCAGTACCCTCGTCGTGCCCAATCCGGGGATGGCCTGAGAGCCGCGGGAAGAACAGTTCTCTGAGCCCGCTGCGGCGATACTGCCGAGCCGTCGCCGGATTCCCGGCCGGGCAAGGCTCCCCCGCCTTCCGCAAAGCTTGACTGCAACTCCGGTAAATGAGATAACATAGGGAGATACCCACTATTTTTTCTCTTTATCCGGAGGCTCTATGAACTTTCTCGACGCACTCTACCTTGAAAAAATCATGCCCGGCGCTTCGACCGGGACCCGCTGGCTCACCAATAAAAGTCGGAAGAAAGAGAGCGCGGTCTCGCCGGTCGACGGCGAAATTTTTGCCCAGATCGTCAAGGCCATCCCCGCCGATTATGAGCATCTCATGGCCGAAGCGGATCGGGCCTTCCCACTATGGCGGGCCCTGCCCGCGCCGAAACGGGGCGACATTGTCCGGCAGATCGGCGGGCGGCTCCGTGATTTCAAACTGCCGCTCGGCACCCTCATCTCCTATGAAACCGGCAAACCCCTGCAGGAAGGGCTCGGCGAGGTGCAGGAAGTCATCGATATCTGCGATTACTGCGTCGGCCAGTCGCGGATGCTCTACGGCATGACCACGATGTCCGAACGCCCGGATCATCGGCTCTTTGAACAGTACCACCCCTTAGGTATCGTGGCGATCATCACCGCCTTCAATTTTCCTGTGGCGGTCTGGGGATGGAATGCGATGATCGCGGC
>JBBRGP010000179.1:0-5844 GCA_038224105.1 Desulfobulbales bacterium
GAATGCTTGGGTCACTGCGGTACCGCCCCGGTTGTCCAGGTCAATGGGGAATTCCACGAAAATATGGACGTGGACAAGCTGAAAGCGCTGCTGGCCACATTGAAATAGGGAGGCGTACGGATATGGAAGTGAAAATACTCAGTGCCAAGTTCGATATCAAAGACGCCCATACCCTTGCCGTTGCCAAGGAGCACGGTGCTTATTCGACCCTCGACAAACTCTTTGCCACACCACCCGGAGATGTCATTGAGGAAGTTAAGAAGAGCGGGTTGCGTGGTCGGGGCGGCGCCGGTTTTCCCGCCGGAATGAAATGGGGTTTTCTGCCAAAAAATACCGGCAAACCGGTTTATCTGACGGTCAACTCCGATGAATCGGAACCGGCGACCTTCAAGGATCGCTACATTCTCGTCAAGGATCCGCACGCGTTGATCGAAGGCATCATCATCTGCAGCTACGCCATTGACTGCCATGATTCCTACATCTATATCCGCGGGGAATACACCACCCAGGTTAAAGCCCTCCAGGCGGCAATCGATGAGGCCTATGAGGCGGGATACCTCGGCGACAGTATTGCCGGCCATGACTTCAAACTGAACGTCACCGTCCATCGCGGCGCCGGGGCCTATGTCTGCGGCGAGGAGACCGCCCTGCTCGAATCGATCGAAGGCAAGAAGGGACAGCCGCGCAGCAAACCACCCTTTCCGGCCGTCGCCGGTCTCTATGGCTGCCCGACGATCATCAACAATGTCCAGACTATTGCCTCACTGCCCTTTATCATTGCCAACGGCGCCGATGCCTACAAGGCTTATGGCACCGAGAAAAGCCCGGGTACCCACCTGTTCGGTATCTCCGGCCATGTAGCCAAGCCGGGCATGTATGAACTGCCGCTCGGCTTGCCGATCCTCGAAGTCATTGACAAGGTGGCCGGCGGCGTCTGGAAGGGTCGCAAGCTCAAGGGTATCATCCCCGGCGGCAGCTCAACTCCCGTCCTGCTCCCGGAGGAGGCCAAGGATGTGACCCTCGATTACGAGTCGATGGCCGCCCACAAGACCATGTTCGGCTCCGGCGGCATCGTGGTGCTGGACGATTCGGTCGATATCGTCCAGCTCGTTAAGAATCTCATCGATTTTTATCATCACGAGTCCTGCGGCCAGTGCACTCCCTGTCGCGAGGGCCTTGGCTGGATGTTGAAGATTATCAAGAAGATAATCCGCGGCGAGGGCAGCATGACCGACGTCAAGCTGCTGCGCGAACTCTGCGACAACATCGAGATGAAAACCGTCTGCGTCTTATCCGCTGCCTGTACCATGCCGGTCCGCAGCTATCTGGATAAGTTCAGGCACGAGTTTGTGGCATATGTCGAAAAAAATGATTCTTCAGCAGCACAAGCGAAACAGGAATAGGGCATCCCATGGCTGATAAGGTAAAACTTTTTGTAAACGGAGTCGAGGTCGAGGTCGAGGCGGGGAAAAACCTGATCGACGCCATCGGTGCCGTCGGCATCGAGATTCCTCACCTCTGCTACCACCCGGCTCTCGGCGCGGACGGCAACTGCCGGATGTGCCTGGTCGGAATAGAAGACGGCAGGCCGCCCCTGGTTCCGGCCTGCAAAACTCCGGTCCAGGCGGGAATGAAGGTTCTGCTCGATGCCGCCCATATCAAAAAGATCCAGCGCGACGTCATGGAACTCGAGCTGATCAATCATCCGACCGACTGTCCGATCTGCGATCAGGCCGGCGAATGCAAGCTTCAGGATTATTATATGGCCTACGGCCGGCCGGAAAGCCGGATGACCGTTCCGCAGGTTCAGAAGAGCAAGAAGCTTGATTTCGGCTGCGGGGTCATCCACGACCAGGAACGGTGTGTCACTTGCGGCAGGTGCGTCCGCTTCTGCCGGCAGATCACCAAGACCGGCGAATTGGGAATTATCAACCGGACCGATGATGCTCGGGTCAACATCTTTCCCGGCCGGCCGCTCAACAACCGCTACGCCCTGAATGTCGTCGACCTCTGCCCAGTCGGGGCGATGACCAGCAAGGATTTCCGGTTCAAACAGCGGGTATGGTTCCTGAAGAAGGCACCAGGCGTTTGCCATGGCTGTGCCAAAGGCTGCAACATTACCATTGAACATAACCGGGAGAAATACCAGGACGCTCTCATTTACCGTTTCCGGCCGCGGTTCAACCCGCAGGTCAACGGCTACTTCATGTGCGATGCGGGACGGCTCAGCTACCATAAGGAAAACGAGGGTCGTCTCACCGTGGCCAGAATCGGCAAGGAGGCGCGACCGCTGGACAAGGTGCTCGCCGCCTGTGCCGCTGAAATTGACCGGGCTCAAAAACTGGCGATTCTCCTTTCCCCCAACTGCTCCCTGGAACAGATGGTTGCGGTCAAGGGTCTGGCAACGAAACTCGGGGCGCCGCTCTCCGGTTACAGCCCCGGCTATATCAAGGACGGTGATGGCGACAACCTCCTCATCCAGGATGACAAAGCCGCCAATCGCATGGGCCTGACTACGCTTGGCATCGATTGCTCACGGGAGAGCTTCGAAAAAGCGGTCCAGGAAGCGCAGTTACTGATTAATTTCAACAACGATCTCATCCTCTCCTGCACTGACAGTGAATTGCGAAAACTCCTCAAAGACACAAGGGTCATCGCCGTCGTCAGCCACGATAACCACCTTGCGACGATGGCTGATCTGGCGATACCGGTTGCCACAGCCAGCGAGTATGCCGGCAGCATCATAAACTGTGACAAAATTCTCCAGACCTTTGCCAAGGCGCTCACCAGGGATCATGACCCGGCGGACATCGGGACCATTGCCGCCCGACTCGGCAGTCCCCTGCAGAGTGGCATGGAACAATTCGCTGAACTGAGGAAATACATCAGTATCCTCAGAGACTTTAAAGCTGCTACTATCCCAGCCGAGGGATTGAAATTAAACGATAGCGAGGCTGCCAATGTCACCGCTTGATATTTTAATGATTGTCATTCGCGTCGCCTTCAGCGCTTTTATCCCGCTCTGCTTCATTGCCGTTTGCGTCTGGATGGAGCGGAGGGGGGCCGGTTACTTCCAGGATCGCTCCGGTCCGAATCGGGCGAATATCTTTGGTTTCAGAGCGGCCGGTCTGGTCCAGAACCTCGCCGATGCCGCCAAGCTGATCTTCAAGGAAGACGTCATCTCCGGCCATATCAAACACAAATTCTATTTTGTTCTCGCCCCGCTGATTGTTTTTTTTACCGCCCTGGTCTCTTTTGCCGTCGTCCCATTTGCCGATACCCTCGTTCTTGGCGGCAAAAATTATATTATGCAGGGTATCCCGATTGACATCGGCATTCTCTGGTTCCTCGCCCTGGCCGGCTTCAGCGTCTACGGAATTATCCTGGCCGGCTGGTCGTCGACCAACAAGTTTGGAGTGCTCGGCGGTCTGCGTTCGGCAGCCCAGGTTATCAGCTACGAAATCCCGATGGGCCTGGCCCTGATCAGCCTGCTGATCGTCTACGGAACGGTAAATCTTAACGAAATTGCGCAATTCCAGGGAAAACTTCTGTTTGGTTTCATTCCCATGTGGGGCGCCATCCTCCAACCGCTGAGCATGGTCATATTCATCGTTGCCGCTTTTGCCGAAACCAACCGGACCCCGTTTGACCTGGCCGAGGGTGAAAGCGAATTGGTCGCCGGCTTCCATGTGGAATACAGCGCCATGAAGTTTGCGATCTTCTTTATGGGCGAGTACGTGGCGATGTTCGTCTCGAGTTCGATTATCGTTACGCTCTTTTTCGGCGGTTACCAGGTACCCTTTCTCGCCACCGCCACTCTGGTCAACCATGCCAAACCGGTGGCCTTTTTGCTGATGGTCGCCCTGCCGGTGGTCATGCACTATTTTACCGGATGGATCCGCCGCAGCAATGTCAGCCATTATCCACGGGAAAACGACCCCCGCGTGTTTGAGGCAAATATCTATATCAAATGCTTCTGGGGGCTGGTAATAATTTTGGAGCTGCTGCTGCTGGCCATTCTCTTCGGTGCTTCCGGGGGCGATGCGATCCACATCTTCGTGGTGCTCCTCCAGGTGTGCACATTCCTGCTGAAGGTCACCATGATGATCTTTGTTTTTATCTGGGTGCGCTGGACCTTGCCCCGTTTTCGTTATGACCAGCTGCAGAAATTGGGATGGCAGATGCTCCTACCGTTGGCACTTCTGAACATCTTCATTACAAGCGCATTTGTCGTGGCGTTGAGCTAAAGGAGGATGACATGAGTGCAACAGTCAAAATTATAGATCGGAAAGGATCGAGCCTTCAGGAACGCTTCTACCTGATTGAGATTTTTAAAGGGATGGCGACTACCTTCGGCCACTTTTTCAGAAATCTCCTCGACAACAGGAAGCTTTACGTCCGCCACTACCCGGAAGTTCAGCCGGAGATACCGGTGCGCTGGCGAGGTCGGCACCGCCTGACAACCCATGCCGACGGCACGGTGAAATGCGTCGCCTGTTTCATGTGTCAGACCAACTGTCCGGCCAACTGCATCTTGATTGAAGCCGGCGAGCGATATGACGGCAAGACCGAAAAAATGCCGGTGAAATTTAAAATTGATCTGCTGGAATGCATCTACTGCGGTTATTGCGTTGAAGCCTGTCCTTTGGACGCCATCCGCATGGATACCGGGATTTTCTCGGTTACCGACAACAACAGAGAATCCTTCGTCGTGGGGCTTGAGCAGTTATTGACCACCCCGGGAGCCTTTTCCGAGGAAGAATATAAAAAAGGGGGCGCTTGATATCATGTTTGCCGAGGGTTTATTTATCGCATTTGCAGTGCTGTCGGTTCTTGGCGCCATCGGGCTGATTCTCTTTCGCCACCCGATGAACGGGGCGATGAGTCTGGTGGTGACCATGATTTCGCTGGCCGGATTGTATGCGCTTTTATCCGCCAAGCTGATCTTTGTCCTCCAACTCATTGTCTATGCCGGGGCAATCATGTCCCTGGTCCTGTTCATCATCATGTTTTTGAATATTCAAGACAGCGATCTCCCGGAAGAAACGGGCCGGTTCTACTACCTTCTCGGAGGGGTAATCGCCATTATGCCGATCGCCTTTTTTCTCATCAAGATCGTGAAAAGCCTGCCGGACAGCGAAACGACCATTGTCGGCAATGGCTTTGGCGGGGTGAAGGAGGTGGGATTGGTGCTCTTTCAGGACTGGTTGCTCCCCTTTGAAATCGTATCGATTCTCCTGCTCGTCGCTCTCATCGGCGCAGTGGTATTGGCAGGCAAGAGGAGGGTTAGCCAGTGATCCATGATTATCTCATTCTCAGTATCATTCTCTTCTGTCTTGGGATACTCGGGGTCGTATCCCGACGGAATGTGTTTACGGTGTTCATGTCCGTCGAACTGATGCTCAATGCGGCAAATCTGGCATTCCTCACCTTTTCCCGCCTGCATGAGAACATGGATGGCCATGTCCTGGCAATGATGGTGATGGCCGTCGCCGCGGCGGAAGCCGCACTGGCTCTTGCGGTGGTAATTCTGCTTCATAGGCACAAGAGTAAGTTGGATACAAACGTATTCAGCTTGTTAAAAGGGTGATTCCATGGAACATTCAGTTACTTATCTCGGTTTGATACCGCTGTTTCCGCTGATCGGCGCCGTGGCGATCGGGCTTCTGCATATGTTCACCTGCAAGAAAGCCCCCCTGCCCGAGAAACTGTACGGTGTCCTGGCCTGTATCGGCCCGGTCCTGTCGTTTTTTTTGGCCCTGGTGGTCTTCTTCCACCTGAAAGGGCTGGCGGCCGAGGTCCGTTTCCTTGTCCATAACGCCTTTACCTGGTTTGCCGTCGGTG
>JBBRGP010000180.1:0-5826 GCA_038224105.1 Desulfobulbales bacterium
CAACGTCGTCGGTTCGACCATGACCCGGGAGGCCGACGGCACGGTCTATACCCATGCCGGACCGGAAATAGGGGTCGCCTCCACCAAGGCCTTTATTTCCCAGCTGGCAGCGCTCTTTCTCTTCACCCTCTATCTGGCGGAGCAGAAACAGACCGTCAGTCAGGACGAGAGACTGGCGCTCGGCCGGGAACTGGTCAATATCGCCGGGGTGGTGGAACGGGAGCTGCCCCGCATTCAGCAGGAGATCGAGACGCTCATTGAACGGTACTACGATTGTCGGGATTTTCTCTTCGTCGGTCGGAGCGTCAATTTCCCGATCGCCCTGGAGGGAGCCCTGAAACTGAAGGAAATTTCCTATATCCATGCCGAGGGTTACGCCTCCGGAGAACTGAAGCATGGCCCGATCGCCCTGATCGACAAGGATATGCCGGTCCTGGCTTTGGTGCCCCAGGACGAGGTGTACCAGAAATCGATTTCCAACGTCGAAGAGATCAAAGCCCGGCAGGGCCGGATCATCCTGATCGGCACGGAAGGGGACAGCCATCTGCGGACCATCACCGACGATGTCATCTATCTCCCCAAGGTCCATTCCGCCATGAATCCGATCCTCTACACCATCCCCGCCCAGCTGCTCGCCTATGCGATCGCCACCAAGCGCGGCTGCGATGTCGATCAACCGCGTAATCTCGCCAAGAGCGTTACGGTCGAGTAGCAGAAGCTCTCATTAGGCTCCAGAAGGGAGGCAGTGAGCAGCGGCTCGCTCGCCTCTCTCTAAGGTACTAAAGATGGTCGATCTCCCTGACCGCCGCCGTCTCCGCAACCTCCGGTTTCAGGAGAACCTCCCGTCTTTTTCCCTCCTCCCGGTACAGGAGGATATCCTGCCGGGCGATTTCCAGGGCGAAGACGGTCCCTCCCCCGAGACTCTTATCCTGCCAACGCTCGAGAAACCAGGCGGCCTCTTCGCGGCTGACGGTCCAGCATAAACCTTTGGGTATGCCGGTTATTGAACCGCGGTAGGCGGTAGTGGTGGTGAAGGGAAAAGGTTCTCCCTGTTCGTACAGGCGCGCGGAGTCGCACGAATTGAGCAACGACTTCCATTCCTCATAATCCCCGACCGCGGCAAAGGGGGTGTTCTTGCGAAAATAGAGCTGAAGTACCGCCTTTTCCAGGCACTCCGCTTCCCTGAATTTAACCAGGTTGTCGTGGAGGAACTGCATCTGGTCGAGGGGGTGCAGGGCCTGCATGGCTTCGAGAGGATTGGCGCAGTTTTTCAACTGGTCGAGAATTGCCTTGATTTTCTGGTCCTGCAGTGCCTTATGCCGTTCCTGCATCATGGCGTTGGCAAAGGTTCCGTTGAAGTTGTCCGGCGGATAGAGAAAGCGGAGGTGATCGATCTTCCACATCATATTCTTGTCAAATTTATAGATGCTCATCGGCGTCCTTTGGTTTGAGGTGGCAGGCTGGGGGTTGAAACCGCCGGCGGTTTGTTTCGGCCGGAGCCAAGATTTTTTCCGGGTTCATGATCAGTTCCTCACTCTGGGGCTTGCGGCAGGGAAAGCCAATGGTTGGCGACATCAAGCATCCGATTGGCAAAACCCCATTCGTTGTCGAACCAGCACAGCATCTTGATCAGCCGGCCGCCGCAGACCCTGGTCTGGGTGCCGTCGACGATGGCCGAGCGCGGGTCGGTATTGAAATCGACAGAGGCGTGCGGTTCTTCGGTGTATCCGACCAGGCCCTGGAGCGGGCCGCTCGCTTTCTTCGCCATGATTTCGTTGATCTCAGCCGCTGTCGTATCAATCTGCACATTGATCGAGAGATCCATGAGCGAAACGTTGATGGTCGGCACCCGGACATGGAGGCACTCGAAACGGTTGGCCAGATGCGGCATCAACCGGTTGATCCCCCTGGCCAGGCCGGTGTCGACGGGAATGATCGAATGGAGGGCGCTGCGGGTCAGGCGGAGGTTGGTGTGGTGGTAGCTGTCGATCACCGGCTGATCGTTCATCGCCGAATGGATGGTGGTGGTGACCCCGCAGGCGATGCCGAACTGGCGGTCGAGGATATCGAGAATCGGGACGATGCAGTTGGTGGTGCAGGAGGCATTGGAGATGATGCGGTGGTCCGCCTGCACCAGGTCGTGGTTGTAACCGAAGATGATGGTGGCATCGACTTTGGCGGTGGCCGGGTGCGACAGGAGAAGGCGTTTGGCCCCGGCGGCCAGATGCAGTTCGGCGGTTGCCCGGTCCTCGAAGGAACCGGAGCATTCAAAGATCAGATCGATGTCCATTCCCGTCCAGGGATGTCGGGCCGGGTTCGGTTCGTTGATGATCCTGATCCGGTCGTCGCCGATAAAGAGGTTCTCCCGGTCAAAGCGGAGCGGGTAGGGGAAGCGGCCGTGGGTGGTATCGTACCGGGTAAGATAGGTCAGGGTCTCGATATCGGCGAGATCATTGATGGCAACGATTTTAAATATCGACCGGAACGGCGGCGAATAGACGGCCCGCAGCACACTCTGTCCGATCCGTCCGTATCCGTTGATGGCTACTGAAAAACTCATCCTCTGCGATCCACTCCTTCGTTGTGTTGCAAGATTACCTGCCTCATGTTTTCCGAAAGGCCGGTCCGCCGCCCTTGCGTCGAGCGGTGGGCTCTATCATTACCCCGCTTTGGCCGAGATCACAACCGGATTATTGCCCGGAAAACCCATTCCTTAAGAGAAGGGCACGGCTCCGGGAACAAGGAGCCGGCCCGTGAAAATTCGCCTGGAAATGAAATTCTTTTCACCGAACAAGGCAAAGTCAGAAAAATGTAAGAACTGGTGAATAGAGAGTTTTGCACAGACTTGATCTTTTACCCGGCAAGCAACCGATGACTCCAGCGGTGAAGGAAATGTATGAACAGGCAAAAGAATATCTTTGATGCTCTGGTCCAGTGGTGTCTGATTTTTGATGAACCGCTTTCCCGGATCGCCATCGAGGATTCGACCTGCTGCTCCCTGCACGGTATGATCGAATGGCAGAATCTGGATTCCTTCCTCATCGAAAGAACACAGGCGGAAGCCAGCCAGAGGAAACGGGTCCTGGCAACCTTCGACCAGGATTCGGTGGTGGTCGATGACGGCATATTCTGCACCCTCGGAGAACTCCAGGAAGGGCGGGTGAAGGCCAGGCTGATCCTGGAAGTTTCCGCGGAAAATCGGGAGCGCAGGATCGTCCGGGACATTTCCTGGCGGGATATCGCCAAGGCCCCGTTGAAATCGTGGCTGCTTACCTTGCAGGAACAGATCCGCGAACACCGGCGAGAAGATGGAAGGACCATCAGTCTGACCGGACTTGTCAAGAGTTCCGGCTTTCTGAGCGAACGGAGTCTCAAATATACGGCGGCGCTGGCGGCGATCCGGGGCGTGTCCCTCGGCGAAGTGCCTCTTGCCCATGTTCATCGGGACGTTGTCCACGAACTGATCAACAGGACAGAATACATCGGCCGGGGCAGCATCGCCACCCTGGCGCTTTATAATGATCTGGGCGAAATCATCGGCACCAGATCTCTCACCGTCTCTTAAGCTGGGACCAGCCCTGACAGACCATTTTCCGCAGCTTTCAGGGGTTCCCGGGCTACTCTGATACTCCTCCCGCAATTTTTCGCGCCTCCCACCAATCTGATGGGGAACCCGGCGGGGAAAGCCCCGCGATAAATTGATCGAGCGCTCAGTCTTTTATTGTCTCCCAGGATTTTTTTATGGTAAGGTAACCTCGGTGCTTCTTCAACGAGCGATGCTACAGGAAAAAAGGTTTTTTCGCATTGCCCAATGGCCCAGGATTTTGTAACGATACTCAGGAATCCGGCGGAGTTGGAACAATACCTGATGATGGTAGTCACCAGGAAGGAGAGGAGATGGTGAAGACTGGGAGGATTATCGTCCTGACCGGCAACGGAAAAGGCAAGACCACGGCAGCCCTGGGTACGGCCTTTCGGGCCCTCGGGCATGGGCAGAAGGTGTGTGTCATCCAGTTTCTCAAGGGGCAGGGAGATTACGGCGAGAGGTTGATGGCCGAAAAATTCGAGAACCTCGACTGGTTCATCTGCGGGAAGGGTTTTGTCTTCAACAAGGAGAATCTTGACGAGGATCGTAAGGTCGCCCGGGAAGGCTTTGCCCTGGCCAAGGAAAAAATTAATAGCGATCTCTATGACTTGGTCATTCTCGATGAAATCACCTATCTCCTGCACTACGATTTTCTCGAGGTGGAGAGTACTATGGAACTGCTCCGGAACAAACCGCAACGCTTGTCGGTCATTCTCACCGGTCGCGATGCCGACCCGGAACTGATCAAGATTGCCGATATCGTTTCGTCGATCGATTCGATCAAACACGGCTACCAAGACGGCATGAAGGCCAAAAAAGGCATTGAGTTCTAAATTATCAAGAAATCTGCAGGAGGCGGCATGACAAGGCAGGGCGCTTTAACCGGAATACGGGTTCTCGATCTCTCGCGGATGCTTCCCGGCCCCTATTGTTCGATGATTCTGGCCGACCATGGCGCCGAGGTAATTGCCATTGAGGACAAAAAATTCCAGGCGGACGGTCTTTTTTTCAGCGATCTCAATCGCAATAAGCGTCACATGTCGCTCAATCTGAAAACGGTCCAGGGCCTCGAGATTTTTTTCCGTCTCGCGGCCACGGCGGATGTCATCCTCGAAGGGTTTCGCCCGGGCGTCGTCCAGCGCCTGGGCGTGGATTACCCGGCGGTTCAGCAGAAAAATCCCCGGATAATATACTGTTCGATAAGCGGCTACGGTCAGACCGGGCCGCTTCATGACAAGGCCGGCCACGATGTCAACTATCTCGCCTCCTCCGGGGCCCTCAGCCTGATTGGTGAGAAGGGGAGACCGCCGGCTATTCCCGGCATTCAGATCGCCGATATTGCCGGCGGAGGATTGAACGCGGCGGTCGGCATCCTTCTTGCCCTGTTCGCCCGGGCGACCACCGGCAAGGGTCAATATATCGATATTTCGATGACCGACGGCATGGTCGGCTTTCTTACGCTGCCTTACTATTTTTCGCGGTTGTCCGGGCAACCGCCGCGGACCGCCGACACCCTGCTGTCCCATCGCTATGGCTGCTATAACACCTATGCCACCCGGGATGGCCGCTGTCTTGCCCTCGGGGCGGTGGAGAACCGGTTCTGGCGGGGACTCTGCGAACATCTGCAACGTCCCGATTATATCGCTCTGCAGTACGACGAACAGCGGCGTGAGGAGATTATCGACTTTATCCGCCAGCGGTTTTTGACCAAGACCTTGTCGGAGTGGCAGACCGAACTGGCGGGGTTGGACATCTGCTGCACCGCCGTTAAAACGATGGAGGAGGTGCTGACCGATCCACTGTTCGAGGCCAGGGAAATGGTATACTCCTATACCGATGGTGACGGGGTGGAGCGGCACGGTTTCGGGATTCCGGTAAAGCTGAGCGACACCCCCGGCCGTATCAGGACGATGCCCGGGCGGTTTGGCGAGGGAACCAGGGAAATCCTGGAAGAAGTGGGCTACACCGAGGACCAGATCGAGGGTTTTGTCGCCGGCGGAGTGGTGTAGCCACCGCGTCCAACGGCATTTGCCACGCCCTCATCGCTCGTCCCCTGGGTTTTCCCGTTCCGCCTCGGCGGCGAAATCGTCGGTCTTGCCGCCGCCGAAGTGCTCGAAGAACCGCGGGTAGGTGCTGCCGTAGGCAGCGAAGATTCTGGCAAAGGGCAGGTCGGCAAAATGGCCGTGGTCATGGACGTATTCCATATGTTTTTGACCGAGGCGGTCGTAGGCATGGAAGAC
>JBBRGP010000181.1:0-5814 GCA_038224105.1 Desulfobulbales bacterium
CCAGGTAACCTTCATCGCCGGCCAGACATTGGCCATGTAAGCGTCGAGGAGATAGGCTCCGGAAGAGATGAGGACCTGTTCATTTTTCGCAACGAAATCTTTGCCGTGCCGTTTTGCCTGCAACAACAGGAGGGTTTCGACGATCTGCTCTTTGGCCTCCTCGCGGGTGGCGTACTCTTTTTGCAGAACGGCAATGCTGTCCTCACGGATACCGGCGATGGTCGGATTGATTTTTTTGCTGTTCAGACCAAAGTCGACCTTTTGCTCGAGATCGTCGTAAACATGGGTCGGCCGGTTATGGCAATCGATGCAGTCCATGGTCCGCCATTTCACCGGTCCCTCCTCGCTGCCGCCTCCGCCGCCGGCAGTGTAGGTCTCCGTGACACCGGTGGGCTTGGTCACTTTGATCCTGCCGATCGAGGTTCTCTTGTCATCGAGGGATTCATACTCGACTTTGACATTTTTACTGACGTGCCAGTGAATGCCCTCGAAGGTATCGGTCAGGGGATTGCGGCCGCCGATATGCAGGGCGATTTCTTGAACTTCCGGTTTTTCCTGATTGGTATTGGTGAAGCTGACAAATTGCTTAATCTTCTTGCCGTGGAATTTTTCCGGCCAGTGGCAATTTTCGCAGGTGTCCTGGGCCGGACGAAGATGTTCGACCGGCGCCGGTATCGGCCGGCTGTAGTTGCCGTCGATTACCGCCTTGACCTGACGCAGTCCGGAGAGTTTGGCCTTCACGTACCACTCGGCGCCCGTCCCGATATGACAGGCGACGCAGCTGACCTTGGCGTGGGGCGAACGCTTGTAGGCGGTGTATTCCGGAGCCATGACCGTGTGACAGATGGCGCCGCAGAAAAAATCCGATTCGGTGAAATGATAGGCTTCATAGATTACCAGGGAAAACACGGCCAGGTTGACCACCGACAGCACCAGAAAGAGGACGACCATCCGGCGGTGCGTCTTCTTGCCGAAATCGACAATGACATTGCCCTTGTTGATATTGTCCTTGAACCATTTTTTGCGCCGAAAATACCCGGAGACCGGGATAAGAAACAGACCGAATATTGCCCCGCCGGGAAAAGCCAGAAAGGTGACAATCGCCGCGTAGGGGTTATCGATTAGGCCGGTTATATGCGCCAGCAGCCCGAGCACGGTCATGGTTATACAGATGGTGGTCAACGCAATGCCGAAAAAACCAATCGGCGTCTTCACCGACAAGCCGATCTGCTCCTGCCAGGTGATTTTCTTTTCGTCCGGGCCTTCTTCTGTCTGACCCGGTACCTCCACTTTGTTCTCGGTCATCTTTCTTTTTCTCCTATTTAAGTTTCTGCCACTCTTCGGCGATGCGGGCACCGCTGTCTATTATCTTGCGCAGCATCGCCCGGTGCTCTTCGGTCAGATGAGTCTTGTCCGAGGAATCGTCGAGGAGCTGCGCATAATTCATTATTCCATTGAGTTGGTTGGTGGTTTCATTGACCGCTTCGGCGAGCAGGGTCTCAATGTATCTCCCGGTCTGCGCCTCTTCGCCTGATGGCGGTGAGCGCTTCGCCAGCTGTTCGATGGCCGTGGTCAGGTCGGCCACTTCTTTAACCACCGGTCTGGCGAATTCGATGCCGTTTGCCGCGAAATCCTCGGAAAGGACCTGCCGCGACAGGAGTAGGAGCGGGCCGACGGTGTTGCGGTACAGCAGAATCAGGGAAAAACTGGCGAGGCTGATGATCAGCCCGAGAGCGCCGATGACCACCATCTGGAAGTTGACTATCCGCTCCCGCGCCTGCCCGACAATAATCCGGTCATACTGAAGCAGATAGTCGGAAATAGTCCGCAACCGTTCCTGCAGCTTCTTGCTCCGGTCCACTTTATCCGCCTCACTGGCAACCTGCCGGACCAGAATGGCGAGGCCGGCGAGGTCTATTTTATCGACCAGAGCCAGCTTCAATTCAGTCGACACCAGAGCATTTTCCTTCAGGCGGGAAAGGTCGGCATGGAGTTTTTCAATGTCGCCAAGAACCGGCGCCAGCCGTCCCCAATCACCGCCGATCAGCACCTCGGTGATGGTTTCCCTGATCGTCATGAAATGAAAAAGCGCCCGTTCGTTCTGACTTATCACACTGCTGTACCGCCCAGCCAGCCGGTACTGATAACCGCCAAGGACGACAATGCCGGCGAGCAGCACGGCCACCACCACGAAAGCAAGCCAGACGAGTCTCTTCAGCGAATACATGATGGTCAATTTCGGCCATGATACTGAAGGCAGTTGCCCTTGGCCGGGCAGACGCTGCATTCCGATACTTTCTCGACCGTCCCATCCTCCTGGGCCTTTTTCGTGATCGAGCACTGATAAATGATCTCGAATTCTTCCGCGTCGAGGGTTTCAACCTGGCAGAGGATCTCGGAAAGGGTCTTTAAAAACAACCGTTCCCGCTTCAGTATCTCCAGCGCCTGTTTGTAACAGGTAGTCAGCAGACCCTTGATTTCCCGATCGATAAGGCTGGCGGTATCATTGCCCATATTCAACCTGCTGGTCACCCCTTGGGTTAAAAAGCTGTTGTCGCCGACCGCGTACGCCTGGGCTCCGAGCGCTTCGCTCATGCCCCATCGGCAAACCATGTTGGTGGCGATCTCGGTGGCCTGGAGCAGGTCGTTCTCGGTGCGGGTGGTCCGGCTGTTGAAGATTATTTTTTCGGCGGCCCGGCCCCCCAGGAGGGTGGTGATGCGATTGGTGAGATACTCCTTGCTGTAGGCGGTCCGGTCGCTGATCGGCAATTGCTGGGTCTGACCGAGGGCCCGACCGCGGGGCATGATCGTGATTTTATGGACCGGATCGGAATCGGGGAGCATCTTGGCGACGATCGCATGCCCGGCCTCGTGGTAGGCGATGATCTGCTTGTCTTTGTCGGTAAGTATGAGTCCTTTTCTTTCCACTCCGAGCATTATCCGATCAAGTGCTTGATCGAAATGGCTTTTGGCGATGGCGTCGCAATTGTCTCTTCCGGCGAGGAGAGCGGCCTCATTGACATAATTTGCCAGTTCCGCGCCGGTAAAACCAGAGGTCATTCTGGCAAGTTCTTCGAGGTCGATTTCCGGAGACAACACCACCTTCCGGCTATGCACCTGGAGGATTTTAATCCGGCCTTTGATATCCGGCGGCAACAGGGTGATCCGCCGGTCGAACCGCCCGGGCCTGCTCAGCGCCGGATCGAGAATATCCGGACGATTGGTGGCGGCAAGGACGATGATATTGTCGTTTGAACCGAACCCGTCCATTTCCACCAGCAAGGCGTTGAGCGTCTGGCCGCGTTCATCCTGGCCATCAGTTGATGCCACCGACCGGCTACTGCCCACCGCATCGATCTCATCGATAAAGACGATACAGGGGGCATTCCTTTTCGCCTCCTTGAACAGATCGCGGACCCGCGATGCGCCGACACCGACAAACATTTCGACGAAATCCGAACCGCTGAAACTGTAGAAAGGCACCCCGGCCTCCCCGGCGATGGCTCTGGCCAGAAGGGTTTTCCCCGTCCCCGGGGGTCCCTGGAGCAGCAGTCCCCTTGGCATAATCGCCCCGAGGTTGTTGAACTGCAGTGGATTTTTGAGAAAGGAGACGACTTCCTGCAGTTCTTCTTTGGCCTCGGGAACCCCGGCCACATCGTCGAAGGTGACCCGCTCCCGGCTGCTGGATTGGCCGCTCAGCTTGTCACTGGCGAACTTCGAGCCCTGGGTTTCACCTTTAGCGGAGGAAGTCGAGAGCCAGATGACAAAGGCTAAAGCCAGGGCAAAAGCAAAAATTCCGCCCTGAAAATAGTACAGGGTGTAGTCCTCATGATAAGCGACCCGCACACTCACCGCCGGGTTATCGACCAAGAGCCGCCTGGCGTCAGGCACCCTGGTCGAATAGCGGAATCCCGATTTTAAATCAACATCCGCCCGACTGCCGGTGAGGTCGATCGACGCCACCTCATTGTTGTGGAGATGTTCGATAAACTCACTGTAGTCTCTCGCCGGCAGGCGAGTCTCTAAGGTCAGAAAGATTCCGGCCAGGAAGAGGCAGGTCAAAATGATGAAAAAGATAAAAAGGTTCCTGACAAGAATCGCCATGCCCTACCCTATCCGAGAAATGCTTTAAATTCCAAAAACGTTAGGATAACCACCAGAAGTCTTATTTCCTTCGACGGAGCACTGAAAAGACTCATGTTGATCGGGATGAGAAGTAATGGAATCATATTCCTTTATATTTTTATACCGCACTTTCATCGGGAAAAGAAGAATTTGTCTTCTCTTCCTCTTGCCAAAAAGCTCGATCCGGCCTCTTGGCCGCCACCGGTGAACGCCAAAAGGGCCAGGATTTATACAATCCAGGCCCTGAACAACTTCCTATGGATAACCACGCAAATCTTGGCGATAATTTTCTCTCTACATACCGGCAACCGCCTTGAACCAGTGTCCGACGAATTGAAGAGGTCCGCCGCTGGCGATCAAGCCACCGACGATACATGCCAGACTCCATATCCCCACAGCGACTCCCAGGATAGCCACAAAGGTGATGCTTAATTTGGAAACCTCTGTTGACACAAGCCCTTTTGCTGAAACCTTCTCGCCGCTTTTCCCTTGAATTCGCACGCTGTTAGCCATGTGAGTATTTCCCTCTTCGCTGAAATAATTCTTGATCTAGCCGATAACCGCCCCGAGCCAATTGGCGACAAGAGCCAGGGGACCACCACTGGCAACCATCCCGCCAACAAGACTTGCCATTGACCATAATCCTATAACCAATGAAGAAAGACCAATGACTGAAAAACCGACCTTCATTATCTGCTCATCGACTCTGCTTTCAGTTCGTACTGCATTTCTTGATTTGATTGCCGCCAATTGAGTCTTCATGTTCATTCTCCCTGCTTGAATCCGCTTTCTGTGCCGGTGTATTCACCAACCGGTTCCGTGTGCTTCTTTGCATTTCTTATTGCACATTACATGCCAGATGCAACACTCCTCTTCAGAACGACTCCGATCCATACGTGCAACACCATGAAAAAACTTGTGATTCCTTAAAAATCATATAAACCGGGCGGCCATATCGAAAAAACCCTGGCGTTGCATTTTCGTTGCATATCGCCATACCTGGAAAAATGCAGCTGATTTGCAACAGTAACGCCTCATTTTTGCAACATGCGGAGGTGAACTGGGGAGATATTGAGGGAGTGCCGAGTCTAAAAGAAAAAACCGCGACTTACAGGGAAGACCGATTCGACGAACAAAGAGGCTACTGGAGACCGTACCGCTTCATTTTCCGATAGAGGGTGGTTCGGTCATAGCCCAACAGCTTTGCCGCTTTAGCCTTATTGCCGCCGGTTGCCCGCAGCGCGTCTTGAATCTGCTGTTCTTCGCTGACGTAGGGGGTATAGGAAGCAAGGCGCTGAGCCTGATCGGGAAAGGACTGGGGCGTTGAAGAAAAGGATTTGGTCCTGCTCCCGCCTTTTCCGCTCTGCATCAGTTCGTCGGCCAGATGCTCCTTCAACAGGGTCGGCCCGGCGCAGAGGACGCAGGCCCGTTCAATGACGTGCCGCAGTTCCCGGACATTTCCAGGCCAACCGTAGGCCCGCAGAACTTCCATGGCCTGATCGGAAATGTTGATGATTTTCTTCCCCAGGTCGTCGCGAAATTTTACGAGGAAATGGTGAACGAGAAGCGGGATGCAGTCGCGGCGATCGCGGAGAGGCGGCAATAAAATCTCGACGACCTTGAGGCGGTAATACAGGTCTTCCCGAAAAGCTCCCGCACGCACCTTGTCCCGGAGATCGACATTGGTGG
>JBBRGP010000182.1:0-5804 GCA_038224105.1 Desulfobulbales bacterium
CATTCAAGATAACGGCTATTCACCTACTGAAATATGTCATTTAGCCAACTGGTCCGGCCAGCAGGAAAGGGAGGAGCTCCGCCGCCTCATCGCCGCCGGCCTCGATTCGATTCACTGGGAGGGAGCGGAGATCCTCTGCGACCGTGTCCGGAGCAGCATCGCCCCGCGTAAATGCAGCGCTGATCAATGGCTGGCGGTCATGGAAGAGGCTCATCATCAAGGACTGCGGACCTCGGCGACGATGATGTTCGGCCATATTGAAACCCGGGAAGAGCGCCTTGAGCATCTCCGGCGCCTGCGGCAGCTCCAGGACCGGACCGGCGGCTTTACCGCCTTTATACCCTGGCCGTTTCAGCCTGGCCATTCGGCCCTTGGCGATATCGAAAAAACCTCGGCGACAGGGTATCTCCGGATGCTGGCGCTGTCGCGCATCTATCTCGATAATATTGACAATATTCAGGCGTCATGGGTGACCCAGGGGCCGAAGGTGGCGCAGCTCTCTCTTGTCTTTGGCGCCAATGATTTCGGCAGCACCATGATTGAAGAAAATGTCGTGGCCGCCGCCGGCGTCAGTTTCAGGCTCTCCGAACAGGAAATCAGAAGAATCGTGACCGACGCGGGTTTTGTCCCGGCCCAACGGCTCATGGACTACCGCCTCGTCTGATCGCCGGCTGCCAATGACTTCTATGGGCGGCATGCATGGTTCGATACACTTCACCTTCGAAGGCCGGTAACAGAGCAATCATGGAAATTCTCTCCGCGGAATGGGTGGTGCCGGTGGCAATGCCGGCGATCCGCGACGGCAGCCTGGTCGTCGTCGACCGGCGAATCATCGAGGTCGGCAAACGATCGGATATTCTCGCGAGGTATCAGGGGGTAAAGGAACGTTGCTGCTCCGGCGTACTCATGCCCGGCCTGGTCAACGGCCATATGCATCTTGAGTTGTCCGCTCTTGGCGGCATTGCCTCGCCGGCCGCGGGCGATTCCTTCACCGCCTGGATTTCCGAGCTTCTCGCCGAGAGGGAAAGGCAGGCGGCCAGCCGGGATGAAATCACCGCGGCCTTCGCCACCGTCCTTCGTCTCCAGTACGCCGGCGGTATCGCCCTGGTCGCCGATACCGGCAATGACCATTTCCCCGAGCTTACCGACCGGCGCGAAAATGACTGGCCCGAGATTCTCCGGCTTCTGGAGCTTCTTGGTCCACATCGCCCAGCGATACAGATGGCACTGGAAAAAATCGCCAAGCTCGATGACCGGTACCCGGTCTGCGGCCACGCTCCTTATTCCACCAGCCCTGAGTTGCTGGTCGCCCTTAAGAGCAGATGTCGGCGGCTCGACCAGATATTTTCCATCCATACCGCCGAGAGCCCGGACGAACTCGAGTTTCTTCGCTCCGGAACCGGGTCTTTTCGGGATTTCCTCGAAAGACGCAAGGGTTGGGACGGCACCTTCACCTTTGCCGAACTGGGGTTTTCCGGGACCATTGCCTACTTTGAGCATCTCGGCCTTCTCGATCGGAAGACCTTGTTGGTCCATGCCGTCCATGTCGCCGAGGAGGAACTCCAACTTCTCGCCAGGCGGGGCACCCATGTCTGTCTTTGTCCGGGCAGCAACGGTTATCTTGGAGTTGGCCGGGCCCCGGTCGGGAAGATGCTGGAGCTCGGAATTTTGCCGGCGCTGGGGACCGATTCGCCGGCCTCGAACCAGAGCCTCGATCTCTGGCGGGAGATGCGGATTCTGGCCGCCGATCACCCCCGGCTGGCTCCTTCGTCGATCCTGGCGATGGCGACACTGGGCGGGGCCGAGGCTCTCCACCGAGGGGAGGATTACGGCAGTCTCATGCCCGGGAGGAAGGCGCAGATTTTATGCGTTGCTTCGCCGGCACTTCGGCGCTGCCGGGATACCGGTTCCTTGGTCGACGAACTGGTCATGGGTGGAAAGCCGGAAGAAATTGCGTGGGCGGCTGTCGCCCATTAACGGTATGTTGATCTTACTGGGATTGTTGGTATGAAAAATTCAGCTGAGAACATCGCGCGAATCGGCATGGTGAAGTATCTCAATGTCGCTCCCATTCACGAAAAATGGCTGAGTACCGTCCACCATGACAACTGGCAGCTGGTGGAGGCGGCCCCGGCCGTGTTGAATCGGAAGTTGGCCGGAGGGGAGGTCGATCTGGGCTTTGTCTCGAGCTATGAGTATGGCGTCCATCCGCAAAGCTATAAAATTCTCTCGGGACTTTCGATCAGCGCCAATGGCCCGGTCGGTTCGGTGTTCCTCTTTTCCCATGTTCCCATGGAGCACCTTGACGGCGTGCCGGTACTGCTGAGCGCGGAATCGGAAACATCGGTCAGCCTGGTGAAAATAATCCTCGAGGATATTCACCAGGTCACGCCGCAATACATAACCGGCGATGTCCTGGCGGCCGGCGGCAAGGACTATCAGGCCCTGCTGGCCATCGGCGACGCCGCCCTCCGCCTCGTCGACACCTCGACCTACCTTTACCAGTTCGACCTTGGCGACATCTGGAAACGGGAGACCGGCCTGCCCTTTGTCTTTGCGGTCTGCGCCGTCCGCGAGGAATTTTGCGAACAGCAGCCGGAGATGCTCGCCGAGATTCATCGGGAACTGCTGCGCTGCCGGGATGAAGGGAAAAACGACCTCAAGGCGATCTGCCAGATATCGGCGCCGCGTATCCCCATGTCGGAAAAAAAATGCTTCGAGTATCTGACCGCGATCGAATACGATTTGACTGCCCAGAAACGCAAGGCCCTGGAAACATTTTTCGGATTTCTGGTCAAACGGGGCGAAATCCAAAAAGATGCTTTGCCCTTGAAAATAGTTTCAAATATCTATTCGGCAGGGTGAGGGGACGGCTCGTTCCCTGATGTTGCCGTAAAGGAAAAACCATTTTGGCTGGACAAAAGAAAATATTACTGGGAATAACCGGGGCAAGCGGCATGCTTTTTGTCCCCGCTTTTCTCGAAGCGATCGCCGGACTGGATCTTATCGTCCATGGGGTATGTTCGGCCTCGGGCCGTAATGTCCTGAAAATGGAGCAGGGCGTAGCCCCCGAACAGCTGCCGGTGGTGTCCCGCTGGTTTGACCACGACGATCTGTCCGCGCCCCCGTCTTCGGGATCGAGCGACTACTTTGCCATGGTCATCCTGCCCTGCACCATGGGGTCGCTGGCGGCTATAGCCGGCGGTTTGTCGATCAACCTGATCCACCGGGCGGCCGACGTCACGCTCAAGGAGCGGCGGCCCTTGGTGCTGGCGGTCCGCGAGACGCCGCTCAACAGAACCCACCTCCACAACATGCTGGCGGTGCACGATGCCGGAGCGGTTATCTGTCCGACCATGCCAAGTTATTATCTCCGGCCGACCACACTTGCCGAGGCCGCCGAGACCTACGCCTGGCGTCTCGCCGATCAGCTGGGACTCGCCATTTTAAAGAGAAAAAGATGGAACGATCCGCGGCCGTAATCAAAAAAATAGCCCTTCTCCTGGAGATGATCCAGTTCAAACTGACCATCTTCGCCATGCCTTTTGCCTTCACCGGCGCCTTCCTGGCCGGGCGGCGTCTGCCCCAATGGTCGGTCCTCCTGTGGGTCATTGTGGCGATGGTCGGCGCCAGAACCTGCGCCATGGGGTTCAACCGGATCGTCGATCGAAAATTTGATCGGAATAACCCCCGGACTTCGGCAAGGGCCATCCCGGCCGGGACGGTCAGGCTCTGGGAGGCGTGGTCAATGGTTATCGTCGCCGGGGCGCTGTTCTTTTTTGCCTGCCGGCAGTTGAACCTCCTGACTCTCCAACTCGCGCCGTTTGCCCTGGCACTGACCCTCGCATATTCGCTGACCAAAAGATTCACCTCCTTATGCCATTTGGTGCTCGGGGTGGCTTTGGCATTTTCACCCCTTGGTGGTTGGGTCGCCGTCGCCGGAACGCTGGACCAGTATCCCTATGTGCTCTCCCTGGCCGTGCTATTTTGGGTGGCGGGCTTCGACACCATCTATGCTTGTCTGGATGCCGATTTTGATAAAGAAACCGGACTCTATTCCCTGCCATCGCTGTTAGGTAAAGCGCGGGCCTTCCGTCTGGCCGGATTTTTCCATATGCTGGCCTTCGTTTTTTTCCTGCTTACCGGACTGCAGTCCAGTTTGAATTCCTTTTATTATCTCGGGGTAGCGCTCGCTGCCGGGGCCCTGGTCTATCAACACCGGCTGGTCCGGCCCGAGGATCTGTCGAAGATCCATGCCTCGTTTTTTTCCATGAACGGTTTTATCAGCGTCACCATTTTTGCGGCCACCTGGTTGTCCCTCTTGACTATGGGAGAATAACACCGATGACCTTCTGGCGGATGGCAGTGCTTCTGCTGGTGCTCGCCTTCTCGACCGGGCCGGCGGTTGCCGGTGGCCCGGCAGCGGCGGTCGAGGACAATGCCCCACCCTACGGCATAATCGATCCCGCCCTGCTCGCCACCGGCTATTCGGGCAAGGAAAATCTCGTTTATGACGTTTCCTGGACCGGCGGTATCAAAATCGGCGAATTGCATCTCCAGATCAACGCCCTTCCCGGCAGTGTCGATGAGTACGAAATACGGGCCACGGTTACCACCGAAAACGCCGCGATCGACCACATATACCCGATCAAGGATCTTCATGTTACCCGGGTGCGGGGGCCGAAAAGGCTGCCTTACCACTATGAGATCTGGCAGAAAGAGGGGTATCGCTACCGCGCCCACCGGGTCATTGAGTATAACCAGGAAACCGGCCAGATCCGGTATATGAAGAATGATAAACTTGAAGGTTTGTACCAGGTGGAGGGGGAGACCAACAATGAATTCACGTCCTTTTTTAACAGCAGGTTGATGGATTTTCTGGTGGGCGGCCGCTTCATCGTCCCGACCTTTGCCGACAAAAAAAGGGTGGAGGTGGTGGTCAATGCCATCTCGCGGAAGCGCTTCGAGGAAACCCTCATCGGGCCGGTAACGACGGTGGAGATCATGCCGGTGTTGACCTTTAAGGGTTTATATGACAAGAAGGGGGATACCGTTATCTGGTATACTGATGATGAATGCCGGGTCCCGGTCCTGATTAACTCGAAAATCCTGATCGGCTCCCTGACCGCGGAGCTTACGGCCTATGATAACCCGGCCTGCACCCGCTATGCGGCGGTGGACCGTAGGAAAAAGAAGAAATAACACCATGCAATTGACAAGGAGCAGCAGATCATGACCCCAACCGTAAGAGTGACGGATTTTCCGACCCTGGTTCTGAAACACCAGGGCAAGGTCCGGGATATGTACGAGATCCCCGGCCACGACGATATATTGCTGATGGTTGCCACCGATCGGATCTCCGCCTACGATGTCGTTATGGAGGATGCTATTCCCGGCAAAGGGGCGGTACTGACCCAGCTTTCCCTGTTCTGGTTCGACCTGCTTGGGGAGATCGTCGAAAACCATCTGATCACCGCCGATGTCACCAAATACCCGGAACCGTGTCGTCCCTATCTTGGGCAGTTGCAGGGTCGCTCGATGCTTGTCAAAAAAACCCGGCCACTGGCGATCGAGTGCATTGTCCGCGGCTACATCTCCGGGTCGTTTTGGAGCGCCTATCAGAAGGGTCCGGTGGTCTGCGGCTTTTCGTTACCCACGGGCATGCTGGAGTCTGGTAAATTTGCCGAACCTCTTTTCACCCCGTCGACCAAGGCGGCGCTCGGCAGCCACGATGAAAACATCTCTCTGGCCGAGATGGAGAACCTGCTTGGCCGCGAAAAGGCCCAGAAGATCGCTGGTATCTG
>JBBRGP010000183.1:0-5769 GCA_038224105.1 Desulfobulbales bacterium
CGAATTCAGGCCTCCCTGGGCGGCTTGAAATTGTTGCATCGCCGCCGGATTGCTCAGATCTTCGGGTTTGATCTGAACCGAGGTGGCCTTGGCGCGGGCATTGATCACCGCCTCAAGGGTGCCTTTTTCATGACTGGCATAACCTTTGACCGTTTCGACCAGATTGGGAATGAGATCGCCACGCCGCTGCAGGGTGGATTCGATATCACTCCACGCCTTGAAGACGGCTTCCTCTTTGGTCTGCAGGGAGTTATAGCCGCAACTGCTGAGGAAAAGGAGCGCGAAAAAAAGGGTACTTAGTCGGATGATTGGTGACATAGGACCTCCTGGCCACTGTGGGCAGTAGCTGAATGTTTTCGTCCGAGAGAGCAGCTTTCCCCGCATGATCTTGCGAACGCTCCTCTATGGAAGGATGTATCCCCTTTGCCGGGGGCAAATGGAAGTGCGGCTGGCACTTCATATCATAGTGATTTCCACTATATATCTTCTTCGGCCTGCTGTCCAGCTTGGTGAGGTAAATAAAATGAGGAAAACGGTAGAGACGGCTATGTAAAGCGGCGTGATGCGGGATGCATTTTGAGCAAAAGATCAGCGCGGTCGGCAATCTTCTCAAACACCAATAGAAACCGGCTGCCTGGGCGAAAGCAGCCGGTTGGATTACCCCCTGGTCTGGCGCTTTTCTCTGCCTGGCCAGTTTCCTCTCCCTCGATAGATCTTTTGCACAGGCTGAAGGATATCAGCCTGTGCAGGAGCTAGTGCAGAGACCCGCCTTTTCGCCCTGATTCAGGCGGCCTCGCCGAGGCAAATGTTCGGGAATTTACGTGGTGCTGCAATCGCCCGGACCGTTGCCGGTACCATCCTTGGGGCCTTCGCCGCCATTGCCGGTGCCATCGCCTGGGCCGTGTCCGCCGTTGCCGCCGCCATTACCGTTGCCGCCACGGGCGAGCAACAGCGCGGAATCAAAAGCGGGAACCGCGGTGGTGCAATCGCCCGGGCCGTTGCCGGTACCATCCTGGTCGCCGACGCCGTCACCGGTGCCATCGCCTGGGCCATTGCCATTGCCGGCCAGCAGGAGAGCGGTGCCGTTACCGGGAGCACTGCCACCATCGCTATGGGCGGCCATCACCGGTGTTGAAAGAAGAAAAATCGTACCACAGGTCATCAGGATTCTGCCGATTCTGTTGTTCAAGGACATCTCGATACTCCTTACAATTTACGTCCGGACCGGCAACCGGCCTACCCGGTGGCGATGCAATCGGGTCCGGACAATGGTGCAGTTATTCCTTCAACGTGGTCAGCAAGAAATGGTTACAGATTATTATTATAAAGGAGGGGAGTGCATCGATTCCTCAAAGTTATTCGTTGTGAGGTGGCTTCTATGCGGAAATTGTGTAACCTTCACCGGTGAAATCCGTTAAGGAGAGAGAATGCCTAAGTTTCGCCAGTTCTATATCGATAACGGGGACAAACTCTTCGGCTATCTTCTCCGCAAGTCCGGCAATATTCATCTGGCCGCCGATCTTGTCCAGGAGACGTTTACCCGCTATCTCGAACGATATCGACACCGCGAAGAGAGCCTGGCTCTGCTCTTCACAATTGGCCGGAATCTTTTTTATGATCAAATGCGGCGGAATACTCGGATCATTCCGGACGAGGAAATCGGCAGGAAGTCGGTGGCAGATGAGGAAGAGATCTATATCGCCAAAGAAGAATCGGGCAAAATCCTGGCCGCTATGGCACAACTCGGCGAGGATGAGCGGGACATCCTCGCTCTGGTGGTCAGCAGTGGCCTGGGCTACCAGGAAATTGCCGACATCAGGAAGTGCAGTGTCGCCAATATTAAGGTAAAGGTGCACCGGGCAAGACAAAAACTCAGAAACCTGTTGCAGGAGAACGACCATGGATGAATCTTTGATCTCCCTGTTTATAGACGATGAAATGGATCTTGACGAAAAAATCGTCTTTGTTGAAACGGTTCATGCCAGTCGCCCCTTCACTACCGAAGCGGTGGATCTGCTGGAGCAGGAAAAACTGCTGCGCATCCTCCCCGCTCCAGCACCGGTATCCGCCATGGCCGGATGGCTCGACAAACCACTCTTTTCCTGGTCCCGGTTCTTTGGCTCATGGTGGCCGCCAGCGGCTGGATTTGTCACCGCCATGATCCTCGTGGGTATAGGGTTTATGTTCATGCCCAAGCAGCCGCCCCTGGCATCACCGGCCGAACATCGGTTCGTCCTCTTTCTCCCCCAGGCCAGTCAGGCCAGGATCGTCGGCACCTTCACCGACTGGAATCCGGTGCCGATGCACAAAATCGGCGCCAGCGGCTACTGGTCCCTGACCCTCAGGGTTCCCCAGGGTCAGCATCGCTACAGCTACCTCGTTGAGGACGGCGATCGGATCGTCGATCCTACCGTGACAGCCAGGGAACAAGATGATTTTGGCGGAGATAATTCCGTGATTGTCGTTGGGGACGGCAATGATGCTCCGGTTTCTTAGCATTGCCATGCTCTTCCTGGCTACAGGCTGTGCTCCCCGCCATTTTATTGACAGGCAGGACTCCGGAGTAAGGGTATTTCTCGATGACCCGAACGCGGCTGAGGTGCTCTTCGCCTCCTCCGTTGATGGTTTTCGCGTCCGTCCGACAACGAGAGATCCGCGGGGCTTATGGGTAATAGACGACCTAGCCGATCGGGAATTTCGCTACTTCTTCATTGTTGACGGGAGAGTATATATCCCTCCCTGTCGATACCGGGAGAAAGACGATTTCGGAGCAACCAACTGCATTTACCAGCCATGAGTGAAAATTGTGTTTTATGCTGTGTCGCCAAAACCAACGGCGGAAGGAGAATGACCATGAAAATAATCATCCTGTCGCTGCTGCTTTTGGCTGTTTCGGCGTATGGTGCGGACGAGCGGCAACAAGCTCTTGCCCTGCCACAGCAGTTGCAGGCCGTCGAGCGACAACTTGTGCGAAGCGGCGTGTCGGAAGACGATGCCCAGGCGATGCTGCGGACCATGATCCGGGCCGGTTTTACCGAGGAGCAGGTGGTTCGCGCGGGCCACCAGCTGGTCCCTGACGACCGTCGGGGACCAGTTGGAGGAGCGGTTCGCGATAAAATTCATGAAGGTATCGCCAAAGGAGTCTCTCCTGAAACTATTCTGTCGGCTGCAGCAAGGGTCAGGAGCCGCCTGGAGCTGGCAAGTAACCTCGCGGGAGAGTTGAACGAAACCGATAATATGCCGCTTGGCGGTATATTTGCGGACTGTCTTGCCGCCGGATTCACTGAGCAGCATGCAGGCCAGCTGACCATGGCCCTCAAGACCAGAACTGGAACCCCGGGAACCACCGGCATCAAGAGTTTGGCAACGGAAACCATGCTCACCGCCCGGGAAATGGTGCGACAAAACATCTCTTCGGCAACCACCGCCAGCGTTTTAAGGAGTGCCCTTGCCCGCGGCTACAATGGCGAGGGAATGCGCACTCTCCGCCAGAGTCTTGCCGGCAGCAGCGGCGATCTGGAAAATGCCGCGAGGCGCTTCGGTGCGGCAATCGATCAGGGTGTGCGTGCTGGAGAACTGCAAGGTCTTGGCAAGAGTGGTTTAGGCACCGGGGAGAGATCCGGTATGGGAGTGGGACAAGGGGCTTCCGGCAGTGGGGGAGGCAGTGGTGACAGTGGTGGTGGTTCCGGCGGTGATTCCGGCGGTGGTTCCGGCGGTGATTCCGGCGGTGGTTCCGGAGGTGGTTCCGGCGGTGGTTCCGGCGGTGGTTCCGGCGGTGGTTCTGGCGGTGGTTCTGGCGGTGGTTCCGGCGGTGGTCGATCTTGAGAAACCTCCCCGGGCCTTGTACGGCCCAGGGTGTCGGATAATTTCGTTGGTGCTGACCATTCCACTTTACGGTCTCACTGCTTCCTGCCGCTCATTAAAAAGAGCGAAAAAACCCTTGTGCTCCCATCCGGTGCCGGCCTGACCGTCTCGGCGGCGGTACTGTCACGGACATGGACGAAGCCCGCCTCGGCGAACATTGCCCGCAGGGCCGGCCGTTCGAAACCGCAGTGGAATACACCGGTATTGTCCTCGTGAAAGCGGCCGCCATCCGGGTCCAGATCGGCGATCGCCAAAGTGCCGCCAGGGGCCAGTACGCCATACAGCTGACGCAGCAGAACCTTTGGTTCGCGGATGTGATGCAGGGTCATGCTGCTGACGACGAGATCATAGCTGCCGGTCAGCACCTCGTCCTTGTCCGGATCGATCAATTGCGTTTGAATATTTGTCAGGCAGCCCTCGGCGATCTTCGCCTTGAAGACCTCGAGCATCGCCGCGGAACTGTCGACGCCGATGATCGAGCCGACCAGGGGATGGAGCCTGAGGCTCAAGAGGCCGGTACCACAGCCGAAATCCATGACCTTCATGGCCGGGGTCAGCTCTACCTGACCGATTATCGCCTCCGCCACCTCGCCGGCCAATTGAACCCTCGCCGGTTTTTCGTCCCAACTTGCCGCCGCCGCATCGAAATCCCGCTTCGCTGCCGTCATTTTCCCTCTCCGTAGTGGTCCATTTTCATCATTTATGTGCTCCCATCCCTGCCCTGTTTACCATCTCGAGACACCAAGCGCTGTCCAGCTCTTTCGCCGGTTCATCGGCTCTTGCCGCTCTTGGTGACCAGGCCGGTCATGGTTGGACGATATTCATCAACAGCATAAATGGCAATACGCCTCCACCAGGCCGTACCGGCGTATTCGTATCGCCCTTGATCGAAACCTCGGAAACCTCGAGCCGTGGCCGATTCGGGGTCGATAATGTCTGGGTGGACCCCCAAGGCCGGTCATGCCACGACGCCGCATGGCAGATAAAAGCATGGTCTGACTGTCGAGACCAGTTCGACAATCCGCGGGGAATAGGGTATTACTAGGCAATCAGTCGTGATGTCAACAGCGGCCCGCAAAGCATCAGTCCCATGCCGGTTGCACCGGTGGTGGATTTACTGGCCGATAAACTTTCTCACCCCTTACCTCAAGGAGACACCTTAGCGATGAAAACAATTCTTTTATCCCTGCTTTTCTTTCTGCATCTGTCCGGTTTTGTCCTGGCGGGCGAGTACAATTTCACCCTGATCAACAAAACCGGTTTCGAAATTTTTGACCTGTTCTTCAGCCCAGCCTCCCGGGGCGACTGGGGGGAGGAGGTTTTGACCATGGATACCCTGCCGAATGGGGAGAAGATGAACATCCGTCTCTCGCGCAAGGAAAATGCGGAAATGTGGGACATTCAGGTAAAGGATGAACAGGAACACTCTTTCAAGTGGTCCGGAGTAAAACTCTCCGAGATAAATAAAATCATCCTGACAATCAAGGCCGGCGAACCAATGGCTTTTTATGAATAGGGAGAGGCGCTAGAATTTCATTCAGATTTGAGTAGATATCGGAAAGGTGCTATAATTACCTGGAGGCAATGGTCCGGGTGTTAACTGATGAGCAAAGGAGAAGAGGATGAAGATCTATGTGGGGAATTTGTCGTACAGCGTCAGTGAAGAGGAGTTGCGGCAGGCTCTTGAAGCATTTGGACCGGTCGACTCCGCCACCATTATAAAAGACAAGAATAGCGGACAATCAAAAGGTTTTGGCTTCGTCGAGATGGCCTCGGAGGCTAACGGCAAGTCGGCGATAGAAGGGCTCAACGGCAAAGAGATGAAAGGAAGGGCGATAGTCGTCAATGAGGCCCGTCCGCGAACCGAGGAGAGCGGACACCGGGGCGGCAGCGGTCGAGGCGGTC